>JALYTI010000184.1 GCA_030854375.1 Acidobacteriota bacterium
CGGCGACACGATCTGGACTCGGCTACTTTCAGCTAAGTTCGCATTCGGAATGGTCAAGCAGATGTAGCCATTGGAACCAACATCGACAACGCCAACCCCAGACTGAAAATCGAATGCGTTGGCTTCAGCTTTGCCGCACCCGAAAGCCAAGATGAACACCATGAACGCAGTAGTTAAGACTTTCATGCCGTTATCTACGAGAAGCAACACAACTATGTATTGTACCGCCGATCCGCGACACAAGTACGGATTCGGTGTGATTATCAGGCGCCGCTCGCTTACAGCCCATTGCATCTGAACTTATCACACCATGTCGAGCGCATGACCATGGTGCCCAATAAGCAAACGCCGTACTTGCACCACGAACATTCCAATGATATTCATCGCTAATAATGTCAGTGCTGCTTCTCTTCATCGACGGGCTCGGAATTGGCGCGCGCGGGCCATTCAATCCGTTTGATGGTCTGGAAGGCGCAGAGCCCCTGGCGATCTTTCGCGATGAGAAACTGACAACCACAATCCTAGCCGGCATTGTTGTTCCCACAGACGCTTGTCTGGGGATCGAAGGGCGCCCGCAGAGTGCCTCGGGACAAACGACAATTCTGACTGGCATCAATGCCCCTTTATTACTGGGCTATCACAAGCAGGGGTTTCCCAACGCGGCCATGCGAGAGATCATTTCCGAGCATTCGATCTTTCTGCAATTGACTCGCGCCGGAGTGAAGCCGATTACATTTGCAAACACTTACGCGCAGCGCTTTTTCGATGAACGACCGCGCTGGGTTTCCGCAACTACGGCCGCTGTGGAGGCGGCCGCGTTGCCCTTCCGAACGATCACCGACCTTAAGGCAGGACGGGCCGTTTATCACGACTTCACCAACAGCGTACTGATTGAACGCGGGGAGGATGTTGACCCGCGAACGCCTCAAGAAGCTGCTGCCGTTCTCGCCCACATCGTTGGCGAGAATCGGTTTACCCTGTATGAATATTTCATAACCGACAAGGTTGGACACGCCCAGGATATGCAGGCTGCCAGATCGGTCTTACAAGCTCTAGCCCAGATGATTCGGGGAGTGCTGGAAAGAATTGATTTGGATAACACTTCCGTTATACTCACCAGCGATCACGGCAACATTGAAGATCTTTCTTCGCGCAACCACACGCTGAATAACGTTCCTACGATCGTCTGGGGCGCAAACGCAAAAAGCATCGCAGGTCGTATTAAGAGCCTCGCAGATATTTCGCCGGCCATAGTTGAAACGTTGACCGAGAAAGCTGCCGCGCATCAATGAGCTCTCCACACAACTCTGCAACATCCAAATCCACCGGTCGTCATTCCTCATCTGACGGCAAAAATGATCCCCGCGAAATATTCGGTTGGAAGATGTACGACTGGGCCAACTCCGCCTTTTATACAACGGTGGTCGCTGCGCTGTTTAGTCCTTATGTTACGCGCCTTGCCCAGGACGCAGTCGGCAAGCAAGGAACGGTAATGAAGCTGGGATTCCTTGGCAGTGTCACCGCAGAATCTTTTCCTACGCTGTGTGTCTCCATATCGGTGGGCGTCCAGGTTCTGTTCCTGCCTATCCTTGGCGCGCTGGGAGATTACTCGAATCTCAAGAAGCGATTGATGGCCGTATTTTGCTACAGCGGCGTAATTGCAAGTGCCTTGCTCTTCTTCATCAGCGGTAATCTGTATCTGCTTGGTGGTCTCCTGTTTATTTTTGCCAACGTTTGCTTTGGCGCTTCAATCGTTTTTTATAACGCCTTTCTGCCCGAGATTACGACAGAGGATCAGCGCGATAAAGTGTCGAGCCGCGGGTACGCCTATGGTTACTTCGGTGGGGGTTTGCTACTGGGCCTGAACCTGATCCTTGTGCTCGGCGCGGAGAGACTGGGAATCTCAACGGGCATGGCCGTGCGGTTTTCATTTCTGTCAGCCGCAATTTGGTGGGGTGGTTTTGCAATCATAACGTTTCGAAGGCTGAAGAAACGGGAGGCGGCAAGAGCTTTACCACCGGGCCATAACTATTTCACCGCCGGGTTTGTCGAACTTCGTTCGACCTTCAGAGAGTTAAAACGATTGCCGCTGACACTGAAGTATTTGATCGTATATCTAATCTACAACGACGGTATTCAAACAGTAATTTTTGCCGCAAGCGTTTTTCTCGAACAGGAACTCTTTAAAGGTCCAAACCCAACATTCTTACTGTCCATCCTCCTGGTGGTGCAATTTGTTGCGGTCCTGGGAGCTCTCCTTTTCGAGCGGGTTGCGTACATCATCAAAACAAAGAACGCGATTCTGGTGTCTTTGGTTCTGTGGTCAGGCGTTGTCATTTATGCATACGGGTTCCTGCACAAGATTTATCAAGCGTGGATTATGGCCGTAGTCATAGCAATTGTTCTTGGTGGGTCTCAGGCACTTTCGCGGTCGCTCTTTTCGCGCATGATTCCGGCTGGTCGCGAAGCCTCTTTCTTTGGCATTTATGAAGTCTCCGAGCGAGGCACTTCGTGGATGGGCCCTTTGCTGTTTAGCATAGTGGTCGCGCGAACCGGTTCCTACCGGCAGGCACTCCTATCACTGATCTTCTTTTTTGTGGTTGGGCTGGTGGGACTGCTATTCACTAATACGGACAAGGCGGTACACGAGGCGGGAAATCTGGAGCCCTGGGAGGCAGTTAGCAGCTAATCTCAACTTGCGGCTTTCCTGGAGTCGGACGCGGACGATTTCTCCAAACACTCACGAGAGCAATAAATCGAACCTCGCATGTTTGAACCGATAGCGCGTTCGGTGGGTATCCACGTTCCGCAACTCACACACCGCACCAACTTACTGTCAGCTCTGGTGGGAGATCTTCTCGATTTTTCGTGAGCACTCGCTGGCGCATCGGCAATAGTCTTCGCGGCGCCAAGGATCTTCTTTAAGAACTGAAGGTAAGGATGTAAGCGAGAATAAACCAGCAGCAGGAGAAGACTGAACAGCGCAGCAATGACGAGAGATTTCAAGACCGTTCCAGCTTAGGCTTCGTTAACTCGATCCGCGGTTAACTCTTATCGTCGCCCGAACTGTTACCTCCGGGTGCGTATGTTACATCGACATTTCGGCGACGGGGCACCGGGTCTGTAGCGCGGCGGCGCGGCGTAGATTCTCGAGTACGCCGGTCAACGCTTCCTGCAGGGAGACCTTTCCCGTGAACTGCCTCTTCCAGGATACGCGTAATCTCCTGCGAGAGAGTTCGATGCTCAGCCGCGGCCCGTCGACGCAAAGACTCTTTCAGGTGATTCGGGACGTACGCTCCTATGAAGACTCCTTTACGATTCGCCATCTTCTCGCAGCCTCTCTTTCAGCGACTTGTGTAGAGCTTGGGATGTTTTGGAATGCCTTAAGCCAAGCGAAGTAGAACAGGTCTATAAGCCGAATTCTGTACTCCGATTTCAGATTTACGATCTCAAATCTGAGATCTGAAATTTGAGATCCTCAAGCTGAGATCTAAAATCTGAAATCGGAGTGGCGATCATTCATCTAGTCCAACTGTTGCCAGATTGGATCAAGCGATCTACCCGGAGGTCGTAGCAGCTCAAGATTTCATTTCTGAAATCCTGGATTTGAGATCTAAGATCTCAAATCGGAAGCTGCTTTGGGCGGGCAGCCCTGTTGACGCCTCCCTATTTGATCTTGCACCGCGAGGAGTTTGCCTGGCCGTACATGTCACCACGTACGCCGGTGCGCTCTTACTTTAAGCCCTTGCGGGCCGCACCGTTTCACCCATCACCTCGACTTTAGAATCCCAGATCTTCAATCTGAGATCCTATCTGAGCCCTCAAAAACTTGAGAGCTCAAGCCGGTAGGCTGGCATGTTTTCTGTTGCACTTGTCGTCGCCCGAATAATCTCAGATTTGAAATCTCAGATCTCATAAGATCTTGAAATCTCGGATCCTGAAATCTCAGATCTCAGATTTGAAATTTGAGATCTGAAAATCTGAGATTGAGATTTGAAATTTGAGCTCTCAAATCTGAGATTAATTCAGGCGCCCCGCCGTTAGCGGGCTCGCTGCCCTGTAGTGTTCGGACTTTCCTCTCCCGGAACCTAACTCAAGCCTGATATTTCAGAATGATCCGAAACTTGAAGATTTGAGCAGTGAAATTCACTTCAGATCTCAAATCTGAGATCTGAGATTTGAACATCCAAAAGGTCCCAGCAGCGACCGCCCGACCTGTTCTCTTGCAAGGCTCCAGGGATTATACCAAGACGTGTTCAACACGTACAGCGTCGGGGTAGCAACTTTAAACCCGTCCCGGGTAGAACCTTAAACTGCCCCAACATGTCTCCTATCCGAAGTATTTAAAGCCCACCCGCAGGCTGTTAACCAGATTCGGAGGAAGGTTCATCGCCAGGGTTGTTGAAGCCACTGCGTGTGAAATTGCCAGCGCATACAGATTTGGCTGCCGTTGATACACGAACGCCCAAACGAGGCCCGCTATCAACGTCAAAACCGCCAGCAGGGGGTTGGGCAAATGCAGTAGACCGAAAACAACTGCAACGAGAACGATACTTTTCGCCCCTTTGCCAAAAAATAGCTGCGCCCGACGGTTTATGAAGCCGTTAAGCGCGTACTGCTGGAACAACGCCCAAAGCGGCAGGTAAATGAATCGTGCTCTGAAGGGGGAGGCGAATAGCGCATGATTCGTAATCCAGCCAACTGCAACAACCAGGACCACGGTCGCTAGAGTCGGCAACAAAAGCAGACTGCATGAAGCAAAGAAGTTGTCAGTTCGAAATCCGATGTCGCGAAGAGTTTCGCCGCGCGCGCGATGGGAGAACACCATTAGTCCCAAAGCGAGCAGAACAGGAATGGCGGTTACTAGTTTGCTCCTTCCAACAAAGGAGAAGACCACCCACTCGGCAATCAGGCACGAGGTAATAACCGATAGGATCTCCCAGGCAGCCAGCACCTTGTCCACGCTGGGTGGCATGAAGGCTTCTGGTTTTTCATCTGCGGCTAACATTCTGTTTATGTAGAGTGGCCCTATTCCGGCGGCGGCAGCCTTTTGAATTTCCCGTTTGTTTCAACCGCGAACCGGATTGGGTCGCCGACAAGTTGCAGTGACTTCCGAAGATTACCGCCGCTATCGTGAAGCGCATAAACGCGCGCCTCGTGTGAACCGGGGTTCAGGGACGAAATAGGAAATGCATAGCCATGCCATTCGTCTCGCGACCAGCCGGCTGCCAAAACATCAGGCCTCGATTCATTCGCTATTTCGTCAGCAACAAACCTGCCGTCGATAAACAGCTGAACCTCAACGCGCTCCCAAGGGGATGCGTTGTTCACTACCCAACCCGCAATTCTTGTATCAGCAAGCTCGCTCCAGCCATGAAAGTAAGGAGGAAACACATTGAGAAACGTGAAAACAGCGAGTGCGCCTACAAGAAGAGTTTCAACGATGGACTTACCAACCAGGACATGGACCAGGGATGTAGATGGCGTTTTCATTTGCTTGGGGCGCGCCATTATAAATGGCTGCAAGGCAAAGTGTTAGTTTGCCGGATACGTCCAAAGAGTGACCTCTTTGGAGTGCTGCGACTTGTCGCAGCTTTTCGCATTGAATGGCTCGGGGCAGTAGCCCGAC
>JALYTI010000185.1 GCA_030854375.1 Acidobacteriota bacterium
CGCTCAATATCGCGGACATATCCAGCAAGTCGTTTATCAGGCGCGTGAGGGTATACGCGTTCCTGTCAATAACCGATAGTGCTTTAGCGGAGTCGGCCTCGGAGACGATCCCCTGCTGCATGATGTGCACCCAGCCGATGATGGGTGTGAGTGGAGTGCGAAGTTCGTGTGAAAGAATAGTTAGGAACTCATCCTTGGCGCGATTTGCGCTCTCGGCTTCACCGCGCGCATTCCGTTCTACCTGGTAGAGACGAGCATTTTCAATCGCCAGCGCTATTCGATCAGCCGCCAGACGCAAGAGGCGCACATCGTCTTCGGTGAAATGCGCGAATTCCAACTTGCCTACATGCAGTACACCGATTGGCCGGCCTTCGACAAACAGGGGCACGCCGAGCAACGACTTTATGCCTTTTTTGCGCAAGAGGGGATTGTAAACATCCGCCTTGCTTACGTCTTCGATGATAATGGGCTCTTGTTGCGCAATAACTCTACCGGCAAAACCTTTTCCAACCGGAATGCGCACGCCCATCTCAACCTCTTCTTCTAAACCTTTTGCGGCCCAGGCGACCAGCTCATTCCCTTCAGTGCGGAGTAGCAACACGGCGACAGTATCGACATTCATTGCCTCGCGTATCCGGCTGAGAGACTCTGAAATCACATCATCGATAGACAAGTGAGAAAAAATGGCGTCGGTGATTCGCTGCAGCGATGCCAGTCGTTTCGTTAGACCTTCTGCTTCCAGTCGGGCCTCATAAGCACTCGCCAGCGCGCGTAGGCGTTGCTCATCCAGATTCTTGCGCTCAATGAATTGACCCAGCTGACTCCCAATAGCAGCTAGAGTTTCGAGGCTAGCTTGATCAGCATCCCTTTTCTCCTCAGCAAAAAGTTCAATCACGCCTAAAACCTCGCCGCCCAGGACTACGGGAAAACCAAACGCTGTATGCAGGTTTGCTCGAGCGGCAACTGGCGAGCGAGGAAAAGTTTGACCAGCCGCAAAGTCGGCGACCCAGATGGGTTCTTTCGTCTCCCAAATTTTTCCGGGCAGCCCTTGCCCAGGAGAGAAAACCTGCTGCCTGCTTTCTTTTTCAAAATCCGAAACGTCCGCAGATGCCTGATGACGCCAGTTGGCTACACAGCTCAGCGCATTTCTTTCAGCATCGACTGACCAGAACGCAGCCACCTGCCAATTCAAAAGCTTGCAGATTTCTTCCAGAATTTTGGGCGTGGCCTCTGCCAGTGACTTAGCATTCGCGAGAATTCGTGTTGTCGCATGCTGTAACGCCAACCGGCGTTCGTCCCGCTTGCGCCTCGTAACGTCTCGTGCGATTCCTGTAAAAAAACGCTGACCATTCCTGCGGAATTCTCCAAACGATAGTTCCAGCAATATTTCTTCGCCGCTTTTGTGAAGGCCGGGCAGTTCGGCGGCGTCCCAGGAAATATGCTTGTTGCCTGTTTCAACATATTGCTTCAACCCGGCACGATGAAGGTGCCGAAGATACTCCGGCATCAACATGGTCAGTTCAGCTCCCAGCATCTCTTCCGGCGAATAGCCGAAAATTCTTACCGCAGCATGATTAACAAATAGAATTGTACTGTCTTCGTCGATGGTGATTATCGCGTCTGAAGCAGTCTCAGCGATGATCCGGGAACTTTCGACAAAACCCGAAAACCCACTTACATTTAGAGGCTCGGCTGATTCAGGTGATGGATTATCGTGCGCCATTCGGTTACCCGATCCTTGTACGCTTAACTACCGAACGTCCAGCCAGGATTCATACGCAGAGTGTATGGCTCAAGAGTAGGAAACTAAACGCTCACGCTTTCGAAGTCAAACATCTGCTAAATTCGGTACTCGTGCACTCTGTTTTTCGAGCCCTTTCATTACACCGTGGCTTCAGCCCGGTGACTACGACGTTCTTTAAAATCGTGAAACCGTTTCAAGGGTTTGTTTGCGTTACAGTGCGAAAACATTACCGGGAAACCGTTGAAACGGTTCTAAGATTGTGGGCAGTCGTAGCCACCGGGCTGAAGCCGCGGTGTTAATAAGAGGGCTCGAAGATCAAACTGCACCAGCAGCCTAAAATTGCTTAGTGGCTAAAGGAGGCGATGTCAGTCCACAGTTAGCCCACTGAAATTTATCTGTGTTAGGTTTTGCGTTATGTATCCGGCAGGCAATCTCTTCATTCCGGTAGAACACGGCAAGCTCGAGGCGATTCTCAAAGAGGCGCGGGAAACCTCGGCGACCGGAGTGGCCCTTGTGCTCCATCCGCATCCGCTCGGCGGCGGCACGATGCACAACAAGGTCGTTTTCCGTGCTGCCAGCGCACTAAATGATGCGGGATTGATTACACTCCGGATCAACTTTCGCAGCGTAGGACAGAGTACAGGTCAGCATGACGAGGGACGGGGCGAACTCGATGATGTTCGCGCTGGCCTGGAATATCTTGCAGAGACGTTTCCGGAACGTCCCATCACGGTTTGCGGCTTTTCCTTTGGGGCCTGGGTGGGCACGCGGGTAGGAATATCAGATCATCGCGTTCGCAATCTAATCAGCATAGGCACTCCGGTCGATAAGTATGACTTTGGTTTTCTCGAGACGTGCCGAAAACCAATTCTGTTTGTTCATGGAGACAACGACGAGTTTGGTGAGCTCTCAAAACTGCGAACGTTGATTGAGAAGATCCGAGTACAAGATGTGAACGTCGAGTTGAAAGTCATTAAAGGCGCGGGCCATTTCTTTGAGGGCCACCTTCATGAGTTGAAACAGACCATTACAGACTGGACAAAACGCCAGCTAAAGAATTAGGTTCATCCAATGACTCGCTCGAGACTTGTCTCCAAGGAAAACAATAATGAGTTCCTATCGTGACCCGGCTATTCGAATTGCGCTTCTACCGCGTGATACAAATTCGCAAGGCACAGTTTTCGGCGGCATTATCCTCAGTTACATTGACATGGCCGGAGCGATAGAAGCCCACCGGCATACCCGCATGGATCGATTCGTCACCGTAGCTATGCGCGAAGTGATTTTCCATAAACCTGTATTTGTTGGAGACCTGGTCAGCTTCTATGCCGAAACTTTGGGCATTGGCACTACATCAATAACAGTTCGCGTGATTGTCGAAGCCGAGCGAATGGGAGCATCGACTGAGCAGGTGAGGGTCACAGAAGCAGAAGTCGTTTACGTGGCCGTGGATGAAAAGCGTCAGAAAACAAAAATAGTGGACAGTAAGTGAGGCCAGAAGTCAGAGGTCAGAGAACAGAGGTCAGAGAACAGAAGTCAGAGGTCAGAGGCCAGAGAACAGAGGTCAGAGGTCAGAAGTCAGAGGCCAGAAGTCAGAGGCCAGAAGTGACAACGCTCCCTGACTGCTGATCTCTGGCCTCTGGCCTCTGTCTAGTTGAGGAGCGCTTGCATACGGTGCAATCCCGTGGCTGCTTCGGTAAAGCCGGGTTGCTGTTCAAGAGCTTTGCCGTAGTGTCGGGCCGCTTCGAGGTACTTGCGACGGGTTTCATAAATGCGGCCGAGGTTAAAATGAGGAAACGCGTAAGACTCATAACGCGGTGCGAAGAGTGCCCGTTTAAACCAGCGAACGCTACTGTAAGAATCACCCTTCGCTAAAAGATAACTGCCGATGTCGTTGTAAGGATTTCCCAGTGTTTCATCGACCCGAATTGCTTCCAAACATTCTTCAATTGCTTCGTCATAGCGATCCTGAAAGCTATAAACCCAGCCCAGGAAGGTGTGCGCTTCAGCCGTCGGATAGGTTTCGATAGAGCGCTTATAAAGCTCTATCGCTTCTTCGAAGTTCTCGGCCAGTTGTGCTTGATAGGCTTCCTGGAAAAGCTGCTTTGCTTCATACTTCGCAGCCGGCGAAACATCATCTTTGTTAACTTTGTCGCTCATTATTATTTAATTGCAATCAGACTTCTGTTTCTGATCTTTGTCCAGACGTTGGATGCGGCCATCCGTTTGAGGAGCTATTACTTTTCTGGAAACAATTGCCGCTTGCAGAACGTCGGAGTCGAACTGTCCTTGCTCTCGCGGGATGAGCACTCGCGCTCCCTTGAACATTGAGTACCCGTCGCCGCCGTCGATCCCCATATAGTCAGTGGTCGCAACGGTGTACTTCTTGTTGTCATCCAGAGGCTTACCATTTAGCTCCAAAGTTACGATCCGCGAGCCCGGTGGACGCCTCGCGTCAAATGTAAACCTTACACCAGATACTTGCGGAAAGCGCCCGGGCTCAGCGTCTTCCGCGCTGCGGGCGACTCCGTGTTCCAGCGCTTGGCGGAGTGTCGCACCACTGACCTCCAATTTTACTACTTTGTTTTTGAATGGGAGAATTGAGAGTACCTCTCTCCGGGTCAGCGCGCCCGGATGAATTATCTCGTCGGCGCGAATCATGCCGCCATTAATCAAAGCAACGTCCGCTCGTGTCGTCGCTCGGAAGGCATCGGCAATGAAATCTGCGACGTTAGTTTCCCCGGTGCGGCCCGCTGCGCTTCTGGTGTCAAGCTCTACACTCGTGCTGCCGACAGGCTGGGAGAGCTCTTTCAACACGGCCCCATATTTCTGATAGAGGGAAGCAAACCGCTGGTCTTCTTGCGTTTCCCGAGTAACCGGTATCACCTTCCAGTCGATGCTTTGCACAGAACCGCTCGCCTTTGAAATGTTGAGGTCTATTTGTCCCAGCTCGCGAGCGTCGGCAGTCATCTTAAAAATCGGCGCGCCGCCGGAGGCCGACTCCAGCAGCGTGTGCTCGTGACCTCCAATGATCACATCGACATCCGCGCAGCGAGCAACTTCTTTGTCTTCACTCATGGAAAGATGCGTCAAGGCTATAACTGTCTTCACCCCGCGAGCGTGAATATCGGCTACCGTTTTTCGCGCCGTCTCGCACGGACTCAGGAAGTCAACATCCGGTCCGGGCCGCGATGTAGTTTTGGTTTCCTCTAACACAAGCCCGAATATTCCAACTTTCACGCCATCAAACTCGCGAATGACAAATGGAACGGCATTACCGAATGGCCCACCAGTCTTTTTGTCAATCACGTTGGCTATGATCCACTTGAAGCGGGATTCCTTCATTCGCTCGCGCAGCACTTCTGGACCAAAATCAAACTCGTGATTGCCAAAGGTTGCATAATCGAGGCCGGCGGTGTTCCAGGCGTCAATCATCTGAGCGCCCTTGTACGTGATGGATTCAACTGAAGGAGAAATCGTATCCCCGGCAAGCAGAAAGAGAGTGTTGGGAGACTGCTTCTGAATTTGTTCCTTCAAGGTCAAAACTCGCGCAATCCCTCCCCGGGCCCCCTGATCGACTGGAGCAAATTGATAGACGTCGTTGACTTGCAGGAGAGTCACTTTAACTGTGCAGTCCGCAGTCCTTTGTGCGGTGCCCGGAAGAACCGCAATGAAGGCAATCAAGAGGGCGAAAATCACACGACACCGTACGAAGCGAATTGAAGTCATCATTCTCTCCTTGAGTCGGGATTGCATGTGGTAAGAAGAAGTACATTATACTCGTGCTACGTTGTCGCCTACAATTTATGCTACTGGTTGGTGCTGATGCAGTTTCCCCCATCTGAATTGCGATAGGGGCGGTCCCATGAGGTCAGTACCACCA
>JALYTI010000186.1 GCA_030854375.1 Acidobacteriota bacterium
CTCTTCAACGGGTGTCTCGATTCCAAGAAAGACTCGTCGAAACCCGGCGCGCCGCATGTCGCTGAGTAGTGCATCGTCATCCGCGAGATTGACACTTGCCTCTGTCAGAAGTGAAAAGGGATGCCCATTTCTCTCCTGCCACTCAGCTAGCTCAGGCAGAAGCTGCCTGACATTTTTTTTGTTCCCAATGAAGTTGTCATCAACAATGAAAACCGTTCCGCGCCAACCGAGTTGCAGTAAAGCGTCCAGCTCCGCCAGTAACTGTTGATTACTCTTCGTTCGTGGCACCCGCCCGTAAATTTCTATGATGTCGCAAAATTCGCAGTTGAAGGGACAGCCGCGCGAATATTGAACTGACATCGCACTGTACTGCTTCAAATCTGCCAAATGAAATTCGGCGAGAGGCGTTGTGGAAAGTGGAGGCCTCTCATCCGCCTTATATGAACTCCTGGCCTCGCCGCGCTCCAGGTCTTCAATAAACTGCGGTAACGTAGTCTCAGCTTCACCAAGAAAAATGTGGTCAACTTCAGGCAAGTCTTCAATGGTCGTTGTCACGTATGGCCCACCCAACACCACCCGCTTACCCATCGCTTTGCATTGCCGCACTACCGCGTGGATAGACTCCTTCTGGACCAGCATCCCGGTAACAAACACCATGTCTGCCCATTCGACGTCGGAAGATTTCAACCGGCGAACATTCAGATCCACCAGCCGCCGCTGCCACGCTTTCGGCAGCAAGGCTGATACAGTCAAGAGTCCGAGCGGCGGAAAAGCGCATCGCTTTTTTTCAAAAGGAAGCGCGTGGCGAAAACTCCAATAGGTATCGGGAAACTCGGGATTTATCAAAAGGACATTCATCACCTAACTCCTTCGCAAATCAGCAGCAGCCTGCATGGCTGATCGCAACCAGGAAATAAAACGCCAGTCTGGAATCGCCGACGGCAAATACTATGCGGGTCCTGGGAATCGTAATCCCTAATTAAAAAGGCGGCGGTAATAGTTACGTAAAAGTTGCTGGGCGGGCCTTTTGGCTGGCGGGCTCCTAATAGAGGACACAAAAATACCATAATTTCTGCTTCTATTGAGGTTAATACCGTCTAGATTTCAAACGAGAAGATCGATAAAATGGCTTTGCTTTCCTTGGCGCTGATGAGATTGAAATGCCCAGGACTCTGAGAGTCAAAATTGCTCCCCCAGCAATTACGACAGTTTTATTAGGTAGCGACTGTTGCAGCGCCCTCTAATTTGTAAGCCATTCTTGCTATGAACAATCCGCGGCGACACGCGCCGTTCGTTTCAGGAGGTCCTCTTGATTAAGTCCAACAGCAACGGCAACTCGGTCGATGAGGTTATGCAGCTGAGCACTCACGATATTGTCACGTTGAACGCGGCACCGCGCTCGAGTTGGGCGGAGATGAGCGATACCGAACACTTTGTTCAGTTTTACGAGGCGGATGGATTTCTTCTTAACTCCCTGAGCGGCTTCATTGGAACTGCTATTAATTCCGGAGATGCCGCACTCGTTGTAGCAACGCCGGCACACCGGGACGGCCTTGATGAATTATTGCAGGCAAACGGACTGGACGTGACCGGGGCCAGAAAGTGTGGACAGTATGTGGCGCTGGATGCGGCGGACATGCTTTCGAAGTTCATGGTCGATGGAGCCCCGGAGCCCAGTCGCTTTAAGGAAGTCATTGGCGGAGTCATAGCGAGCGTTACGGATCGTCGCTCGCGCGTGCGTGCTTTTGGAGAGATGGTGGCGCTTCTTTGGGCCGAGGGTAACTACACTGCCGCGATGCGGCTTGAGGAACTCTGGAACGATTTGCAGAAGGCGCATTCGTTCAGCCTGTTCTGCGCCTATCCGATGAATGCCTTTGGCGGTGAGAAATTCGTTGAATCACACAGTGGCGTCTGCACCGTTCACACTCGCGTCATTCCCGCCGAGAGTTATGCGGATCTGGATGATCCGGATGTTCGCTTGCGCGCGATCGCTCAATTGCAGCAGAAAGCAAAATCGCTTGAAGCAGAGATTTCTGACCGGCTGCGAGCTGAAGAAGCCCTCAGGGTTGCGCTGGTCCGCGAACAAATGGCCCGCTCCGAAGCTGAGACAGCCAATCGAATGAAGGATGAGTTTCTGGCTAACGTGTCACACGAGTTGCGCACTCCCCTCAATGCAATCATTGGCTGGTCACATCTGCTTCGCAGCGGCAGTCTGGACGAAGCCACCATGGCCCGAGCGATGGAAACCATCGATCGGAACGCCAAGTCGCAGGCGCAACTAATCGAAGACATCCTCGACGTCTCGAGAATGATCACCGGCAAACTTCGCCTCAACAACGAACCGGTCGATATTGCGTCGGTCATTAATGCGGCCATTGACTCGGTTCAGCTGGCAGTTGATTCTAAAGATTTGCACCTGGAAGTCACGCTAGATCCTTCGGCTCGCCACACAGTTGGCGACTCAAGCCGTTTGCAACAGGTTGTTTGGAACTTGCTGGCCAACGCGATCAAGTTTACGCCTTCGAGCGGTAGTATTGAGGTGAAAGTACTTCGCGCCGGGGACAATATGGAAATCCGCGTGAGCGACAGCGGTGAGGGCATCAGCCCGGCTTTCCTGCCTTTTATCTTCGACCGCTTCCGGCAGGCCGACGGCACTAGTACACGCCAGCACGGCGGACTTGGTTTAGGATTAGCGATCGTCCGACACCTGGTAGAGCTTCATGGCGGGACAATCAAAGCTGAGAGCGCGGGTGAAGCAAGGGGCGCCACGTTCACTATCACGCTTCCTCTTTCTCCCTCACCGCAACATGCGAGGCAGCGAAGAAAATCGACTCCTACCTCAAAGCCCAAAGAAGATTCCAATGAGCGCGTCGCGCCGCTGCCTTCTCTCGACGACGTACACGTGCTGTTGGTAGATGACGATGCGGATACGCTTCAGATTCTTAGCGTCATGCTGGCCGATTCGAAAGCAACGGTACAAACTGCAGCTTCAGTGAGCGAAGCGCTGGAAGTGCTTGAGTGGTATAAGCCTGATGTAGTGGTATCGGATTTGGCGATGCCGAACGAAGATGGTTACTCGCTAATAAAACGATTAAGGGCACTCGAAGCGGGATGTGAAAGACAAACGCCGGCTTTGGCACTGACGTCATACGTGCGCGTCGAGGACCGCGCGCGCGCTTTGTCTGCCGGCTTCAACATGTTCGTGCCCAAACCGGTGCAGCCGGACGAATTAATCGCGGCCATTGCCAACCTCGCCGACGATGGCGAGGTAGTTTAGTGCGGGAGCCGCTCGAGCGGACAAATTAACTTTATGAAGGCGGGCGTTGCCCGCCTTCGGTGTTTTTAGTAACGACGTTTTAATAACGACGATGCCGTTTGCGCAGCTTGTACGTGTAGAGTGCTCCGCTGCCGGCCCCGACTCCGGCGCCTATCGCCGCACCTTTCTTTCCACCGGCGAGACCTCCTACCAGAGCGCCTCCAACAGTGGTTCCGGCAACCGTTAGTTTATCGCGATGTTTTTGCCAGAAGCTGCGATGAGTGCGATAACGACGCCTCGTCTGCGCCGAGCCAACTGGCCCAATTGCGAAGGTGAGCGTTAACAACATCAACACAATCGCTACATACTTCTTCATCTTGTGCATTGCCATAGAGTTCTGCATCAATTATCCCCCTCCAATTTCGCCGAGCTACCTATTCTGAGGGAATACCGGCAATAGCCGTGCCCATCAGACGGCGCAATAATGCGAGCATTTCAAGCTGCGAACCGGACCAGGGCGTACCCGAAAGAGGCAGTTGCGTACGAGAGTGCTTCACGTCGAGGGAGAATGGTAAAGAAAGGCAGAGTGGCTTGTATGGTTGTGAAGTTCTAAAGCCGCCTGCTCCGAAGCCAAAGTGAAAGCCCGCAAGGCGGGCTAAACGAGAGAAACAACGGCGGAACCTGGCAATTCATGCAACGATGGGGTCTCAGGTCACTTGAGAAGAATTATTAATGTGTAGTCTGCGACCTTGTAATTCGAGATCATTGCAATTTTGTACTCGCCATCCTGATTAGCCGGTAATTTTCCTGACCATGATTGCGTGTCTTCAATGATGCTCTCAACGTCGAACGGATGTGAAGCATAAAGGGTAAACGCTGCGTCACTGCCAATCAGCTTCACCGTTAGTTGTTGCCCCTCCTGGGCCTTAAAAGTGTAGCTCTTGTCCGCGCCCTCGCGAACCATCCCCTTCAAGATCAACTTGCGTCCCTTAACCAGGCGAATACGTTTGTCTTGCGCCGAAACAAAATTGGTTGCCAGCAAACAAAGGACGATAGTGCCTACCGAAATCTTCAAAAGCTTTTTCATATTTTCTTCTCGACTTGGTTGTAGATTGCCCAGTTGTAGATTGTGCAAAAAATTAGAACTAACCACGAGTCTCACTTGATAACGCAGGTGTCCATCGTCAGGCGACCGGGACTGGAAAGCCCGCGAGAGATACATTCGACGACGATCTTTTGGCCGCGCGTGAGCGCAGCGACGGCGGATCTTTGTGAATTGGGAAAGTAACCGCCAAGGTGCGCAACCGTTTGAGCCGGAGTCTCAAACCATACCATCATCTTTCCGTTTTCCATTTCTGCATGTTCGAAGGGACCCGTTACCCGAATTCTCTTGCCGGTGTACCTGTCATCAGCAGCAACCTCGTTGTCCTCGTACTGCCGGATCAAGGCAAACCATTCGATGGCGCCGGCTGCCGGTGGGGGAATGGCAGCGGTAACAGGAACTGCGGATTCACTTGCCGAGACTTCTGCCGCAGCAATTGACCCGTTGTCGATGTTCAACCCTTCACCGGTAAACGTAATTTTGTCTGGAGAGATTCCGGTCACCGCTTGCAGATTCATTCCGGCGAGTTGTCTATATATATTCAGGCTGGCAGCATCACCGTTTGCCTTGGCCTCTCGATAACCCGCGCGCGCCAGGCCGGCGTAGAGTATGAGCGTTTCGTACATTTCCTGCTTCTGTCGATCAGTGACGCCGTTCAAGGCGTCAGCTTCCACCAGCGCATTTGCAATTACATCTCGCAGCTCCATCACCTGGGGGTCAGCCGGCAATCCCGTGTCGTGATAGACCGTGGCGTTGCTGGCAAAGAAGAAACTTAGAGCGAGCGCCAGATCGTTAGGCTTTCCAATTCTGCGCGCCTCTTTTTCATAGGCCTGCAAGACTGCATTCAAGATTTCGTAGGTTTGTTGTTCTCCGTCTGAACCTCCCAGTTGATTCGCAATTTCCCGGGTCTTGAGTTGCGTGCCGGTGGAACGAAAACGAATTTGCGCGTCGTTCACGCTTGCGTCGATACGAGTGGAGTTGTTGCGAAGGGCGGCGTTGCCGGTGGAGGCCGAGGTGCGCGCCGTTGAGCCGGGACCTGAATAAGGTACACCCAGCCTTTTTGCCAAACGACGTCGCGCCATTCGATCCAAAACAATGTTTGTGATCATGGCGCTGGCCGGATTGTTCCAGTGCCCGCCCAGACGATCCGTGTAGGGACCCTGGGCAAATACCGGCACGCAGGAAATGAGCAACAGCAAAGCTATACTGAGACCGCAATTTTTGTACGACACTAAGTTGACC
>JALYTI010000187.1 GCA_030854375.1 Acidobacteriota bacterium
ACGCTGCGCGTATCCGGCGTCGCGCGAAACGAGAACTGGTCGTCGGGAATCTGCGAGGCTTCTTCTATAAGCCCTTTCCTTACTTCCTTCCAACCTTCAATCAGGCGATCGATCGACATAGTGCCTCCTTTAACGTAACGAAAACTTTTGATTAGCGGGCACGACTCGTAGCCTCCGGGTAGTGGGTCAGGTTGAAATTCAGCCGCGGATTAACGCGAATGAACGCGAATCTGAAGAAGACTAGACCAGAAAGATCGGCAACTCCGGCAACCTTTCTGAATTAATTTTTACTCTTTTGTTCCAGGGGTTATTTGTTGTCATTGTCCTTTCTCAGATTCGCGGCCATTCGCGTTAATCCGCGGCTGAAATGTTCGGGTGCGCTGCCACTATATTCAGGTGATACAGCCAGTGCGGATACACCAACCATTGTGGCCTAACCTCAAAGCATAACTTTGGGACTTTCCGCGACAAACTAGCAGTTTGCGTTACAAGATTTCCCGGCGAATGACGCTAACAATATCGCAATAGGATCAATACAAACTGATTGAATGTCGGTGTCCTTCTGGTAATTGTTAACCATGATTGAAAAGACCAGGTCTTCGCCGGCCGCATCGCGCACGAAACCCGAAAGGCTGATGGCTGAACTCAGCGTTCCCGTTTTAGCGCGGAGATTGTTTTCAGCCAAAGTCCCCTTCAAACGGTTTTTGAGCGTACCGTCGACTCCCGCGATCGGCAAGGCTTCGCGAAACACAGTCGCATAACGATGACGATGCATGTAAGTAAGCAATTGAACAGTCGCTTCCGCCGTCACCATATCGTTTCGCGAAAGACCGGAGCCGTCATTTAATACCAGGGTGGATTGATCTACACCCGCTTCCCGCAGAAAAGTTTTAACGAGTTCAATCCCCGCCTCTTCGCTGGTGCGGATTGTAGTGACCGCAGTTGCCGCGGGCACAGTAACCTTTCCCAATGTTCGCAGGATGAGTTCAGTGTAAAGATTCTGGCTGGGTTTGAGCGTCTTCGCTGCGATCACACTTAGGGGTGGTGATTGCAAGGTTGCGACTTCAATCAAGCGTGAGACCGGGAGTTCGCTATTCGTTGCTGCGGGAATGGACCGTGCCGCTATGGTTCGTGTCTTCCCGGAAATCGTAACCCCGTGTTGCGCGAGCGATGAACGAAGCAGGTAGACAAACAAAAGTGCAGGCCGAGAAATGCCGAGGCCGCCTGAGTAGCCTTTATCATCGAGCGCAATAGATCCCTGGACTTCCACTTCATCGGACGCAAGTTCGCGATATACGCTTAGATCCCTCGGAGTACCTTTCGCGCCCGTGACTACCCTGTTAGCGATCCTCAGCAGCGGATCAGGTGGGCCTGTTGTCACTATGGCAGGTGAGCCAACCTGGCTACCGGGCTTAATTGAAAGATCGAGCGCATTGTCATTTACCGTCAGCGCACTAACCTCCGCGCCATACCACCACGTCAGATCGTCCCAATCCCAGCCTGCGCCGTATTGAGGACCTGTGAAATAAGTCTCATCGCCCACAAGGTCGCCTTCTACGCGCTTCACGCCCGCGGCTACTATGCGAGCCGTCAGATCGTCAATGCCCTTGAAGTAATCGCCATTGTTGAAGCGCGCCGCCATTGATGGATCGCCACGGCCATAGATCGTGAGATCGCCATGAATTATTCCGGCCGTGTCCGGCCTGGCCGGCGCATATACGGAAGTTACAAACCGATAGTCGGGTGACAGCCGATCGAGCGCCGCCGCAACCGTATACAATTTCATATTTGATGCCGGACGCAGAAGCTTGTTTGCGTTTGCCTCAAATAGCACATGCCCTGTCCCCAGGGATGCCACCTTGATCCCAACCATCGCCGGCGCCAGTTCCGGCTTTTGCAATATCTGCGAAATACGCGACTGCAACTCGGCAAGACTTAATGTAGTTGCGACTGCTTTACTCTGGCCCGGCGTGGCGGTGGGAAGAGACTGAGGAAACTGGACCGGGCTGCCGTTTGAAAATGCGCTTGGGCTGGGAGTTGGAGTTGCCCCGGCATTTGCGGTGACGGCCGGCGTGGTTCGTCGTTCCCGTTGCTGCTGCGCCCTTCCAGTCCAGGTGGCAAATTGGACCAACGAGAGGATCAGCAGAAACCTGACGAGGTTAGAGAGATTGCCCGCTCGAAAGTTTTTATTCATTGTTTTGATCTGTTTCGACTCGAGGTCCGCTGGATCGTGAGACCTTGATTCCCCGTGCTTCGTGGCTGGCCTGAACTTTCGCCATTAAGGCTTGAAACTGTTGGTCACTTCTCAAGGAAGCCCAATTGGGATCATTTTCAAAGCAGGGTTGATTTTCATTTCCCAATGCGATGGCGCGTTCCAACCACTCGAACGCCTTTTCACTCATTCCTTCAAGCGCGTACACAGACGCGACAGAGTAAGCGATGTCAGGATCAACTTCGGCATTTCTTAAGACTGCATTGGTCAGTTGCGCGCGCGCATCTTCATGTTTGCCCTGTGCGCTCAAAAACATCGCCAGGAAAGGTCGAATGCCATGCATGTTCGGATGGCGCGCGACTACCTGTTGCATCGATTGGGCTGCAGCATCAGTTTGGCCTTTGTAATAAAGGGAAAGAGCCCGAAAGGTTCTCACCAACGGGTTGTCCTGATCACCAGCCTGATCCAGCTGCCGCTCAGTCTCCGGAAAATTTCCCATATACATGTAAACCAGAGCGCGATTGAAGCTAACTACCACGTGCGCGGCCGGATCCAAACGCATGAGTCGATCATAACTGCGGAGCGCCCGCCCATACTCACCATCCAGCCGGTGCAGCGTCGCTTTGACAAAGTGAACGACAGGCTCGTCGGGCGCTTCGCGTCGTGCGCGTGCAACTTCCTCGCGGGCCTTCTCCTTTTGACCGCGCCAGAGATAGACGAAGACCATCAGCATCCGTGCTTCAATCAGCTGGGGATCAATGGAGAGTGCTTTATTAAAAGCCACTTCGGCACGCTCGTAATCCTCCGCACCTCCGAAACCTTTGAACACTCGATTGACATAGCAAGCTCCGAGACCATCAAGAGCAAGCGCAAAGTTGGGATCGAGTTCGATGGCTCGCTGGAAATGCTCGATTGCCGCATCGCAATCTTCGGGAGCTACAGTTCGGAAAATGAACCGCGCGAAAAGGTCGCGCCCGCGCAAGCATTGCTCGTAGGCCGCGGCATTTTGCGTGGACGGTTTCGCAATACCATCCTGCTCTGCCGGACTAAGCTCGAGCCGTAAACCTTCTACTATTCGTTGGGCGATGGTGTCCTGCACCGCAATAATGTCGGCAGCGGACGTGTCTACCCGATCGCTCCAGAGTATGTCGCCCGAGCCAACATCCAAGAGCTGAGCCGTAACACGAAATCGTTCACCGGCATGAATAAAGCCCGCTGCCAGGACTGCGTTAACACGCAACTCCTGACCAATGTCGCGAGGGTCCATCTGCGTGCCCTGGTATTTTGAAATCACGGAAGAGGGTCTCACGACCAACGACCGCACACGCGCGAGTTCTGTGATGACCGCGTCGGCGAGGGAGAATTCATAAAAGCTAGAGGCCGGATCATTACTCAAGTTTCGGAAGGGCAGGATCGCCAGGCTCTTCTTCTCCTGGTCGGCAATCGTAGTAAAAGGTGTTTCGTGAATAGTGGGCTTTGTTGGCGTAGCCATACTCGGGGCCGATGTCGCCGAGTCAGTTTTGGTTTTGTGCTTGAACCATCTCATGGCTCTCGACACGGGGTTAGCGCCCGCTAGATGCCGCGCGGGCTCAGGCACCACACTGATAAATGGTTGGCCCGTCGTATCCGCCGTTGAGATTTCCTGAAACACGCCGCGAAGATCGTCACGCAAATCTTCCATTTTTGGATACCGCTCGCGTGGTTCCTTCGCCAGACAGCGATCCAAAATTTGCTGCAAGCGCGCAGGAACAGGCTCTTTGCGAAGTTCGGAAACGGGTCGCGGCGCATCATGAAGTACGGCGTGACGCACATCAATCGTCGTCTTGCCGCGAAAAGGCCAGGTTCCGGTCAGCATCTCGTAAAGAAGAACGCCAGTTGAAAAAATGTCAGCACGCTTGTCCACACGATCACCGCGAGCTTGCTCGGGCGCAGCGTAGGTCGCCGTTCCATAGGGCACACCAATCTCCGTCAAGTCAGTGCGATGGATGGCGGCCTTTTGTTCCGTGTCATCCAGTAACTTGGCCAGACCGAAATCTAAGATCTTCACTTGCCCGGAAGGCGTCACCATTACATTGCCCGACTTTATGTCCCGATGAATGATTCCCCGCGCGTGCGCCGCCGCGAGCGCATCTGTCACTTGAAGCGCAATCATTAACACGCTCTTCAGCTCGAGTGCGTGACCGCCCACTAACTGCCGTACGTTTCGACCCTCGACGTATTGCATAGCAATAAAGTGGAATCCTTCAGCTTCGTCGAGATCAAAGATGGTGCAGATGTTTGGATGATCGAGCGAGGACGCAAGGCGCGCTTCCCGTTCGAAGCGTTTGAGGTTTGCTTCTCTAGCAGTCAACTCAGCCGGCAGGACTTTGACGACAACTGTGCGTCCGAGTTTCCCGTCCGTGGCTTTGTAAACCGTACCCTGGCCGCCCACGCCGAGCTTCTCGAGAATCTTATAATTGCCCAGGAACTTTCCAATCATAATTCTTTGTAATGCAAACTGTTAGTTTGCATTCGGTGAGACAGGGTTGCATTCATTCGCAACTAACAGCTTGCGTTTCGCTAAGTCTCAAACGAACGAAGTCTCAAAAAACAGTTTGCGTTACTCAAATGTTCCGAGCAACTCCTCGGCGCTCGCCGTTGCCGTACCTACTTTGCCAACGACAATCCCGGCAGCGTGATTGGCTAAATTTGCTGCTTCCAGCATCGTCGCGCCCGCGGATAGTGCTGCGGCGAGCGTCGCGATGACCGTGTCGCCGGCTCCGGTTACGTCGTAAACTTCGCGTGCCGCTGTTTCCACAAACACCGGATCGCCGCCACCTTCCAATAACATTATCCCGCGATCCCCGCGCGTGATTAGTACGGCATCACAACCGAGTTTTTCCCGAATGACACGCGCGGCCTGATGCAGACCGTCGTCAGAATCCTCTTCAAGATTTGTCATTCGCAAGGCTTCGTGATGATTTGGCGTGATTAGAGACGCCGGGCGGTAGTGGGAGAAATTTCGGATCTTTGGATCAATGAGCACTGGCACTCTCGCGTAAGCCGGCTGGAGAATTTCGTCAAGGATGCGTGGCGTGATCACGCCTTTGTCATAATCAGAAACGACGAAGGCGTCTGCATCTTCAAGAGCTTGCTTGAGAGAACTCAGAATACGTTTCTCTGTGTTGCCATTCACCGGACGCCGCTGCTCTCTATCGGCGCGCACCACGAGTTGACTATGCGCAATAATGCGCGTCTTGGTGGTTGAAGGACGGCCTTCATCAGTCACGAGGTATTCCTCGCGCTGTAGTGAACTTGCTTCCTTCAAGCTCGCGCGTAAGCGTTCGCCGGCAGCATCATTCCCGATCACGCCAACAACACAAG
>JALYTI010000188.1 GCA_030854375.1 Acidobacteriota bacterium
CCCTTGGAGTGGCCTTTGCCCTAATGAATCCCAAGGGCTAAGACCGAACGAGGGGCAGAGCCCGGAACTAATTTAGCTGCTGTCGGCGGGGCATAGCCACCGCCGCACATCAGGCGGCAAAGCCGAACCAAGGTCGACGCGACTTTTGAGGCAAAGGCAACTGGATCAGGAAAAGTCATTAAGTGATGATGACTCAATTCTACGGGGTCGCGACATTCACCACCGGGCTCAACCGTACTGATGCACCTTCCCGGTTAGCGCGCACGCGTACTCTTGGGTTACCTGAAGGGATCGAATTGGAAGCGTAGGTAATGGTGTAAGCGGTGCGTAATTGTACGACCACGTCGTCGTATGCCCGCTGCAAATCCTCGAGGCGGCGAATCGGATAATAAACACCGCCGGAGACCTGGGCGAGCTTTTGACCCTCTTGTTCTGCCCGAGTAGTAAGGGTCAAATACCGAGTTCGCAAAGGATCGATCGTAACCTCGGGTCTGGGAACACTCGCCTCCGGGATTAAACCGGAAGGAACGTAAAGCGGATAAATCAGCGCGCCTGACTCGATGATTGCTTCCAGAATCGCAGGGAACGGAACGAAAGATTTGTTATCGTCGCCATCCGAAAGAATTACTATGGCCGTCCTTTCGCCCCGAAGTTGCTTTACCGGATCCGCCAAAACATACCCGAGCGCATCGTAGAGGGCCGTGGCGCCGCCGGCATCTATCTCATCGAGCTTCTTTGAGAGCATCTTTCGATCTGTGGTGAAATCAGATATCAACTGAATGTCATCGCGAAAACTGATGATAGCGATGCGATCCTGCGGACTCGCCGTCCGTAAGAAGTCGCGAGCCGCTTTACGAATGAAGTCGATGCGCTCTTCGACACTGCCCGACACATCCAATAAGAGCACAAGATTGAAGGGCTCGTTTGTAGGTACAACTTTAGTTACCTGACGTTCGACGCCGTTTTCAAACACTGAGAAATCGGATTCCTTCATGCCGCCAATTGCGCGCCCATTTCGGTCCGTGACGCTCGCATTAAAGCGCATCAACTGCGCCGACAGCGCGCTCACAAACTGTCCGGCGGGCGACCGTTTTACCAGCGTTGGCTCTCTCTCCGGCGGTGGCAAAGTTCTGGCATAATCACCAAACATCTTTGGCGAGACTTTGCGGATGGCGTCAATTAACTGGCTATCTCCACTGCGAACAATTGCACGGGCGGCATTTGTCAGAGGCCGCTCGTGAAGATCGCTCGGCACCATGATGGGATCCACGTTTAGCAGGATCACGCCGCGCTGCGTTAGAAAACTGAGTTCAACGCGCTCGTCTTTCTTCTGCTTCTTTTCTCCGAGCTTTCCGGAGATTGTAAATACGCCTCCGGCTTTCTCTTTGATTTTCGGAAGCTCGACGTCGCTGAGAAAGCGCGGCCTGCTGGCTGCCCACATAAAATTGAACTTAACAGCCTCAAGCGGAACATCTGCATGAATGGTCCCGGTGTTCGTACTGATCTCGGCGGACTCAATATTTCCTACAACATCAACAGACCCGGCTTCGCTTTCGATTTTGACTTTGGAGCGCGAAGGCACATGCACAATGAGGTCAATACGGTCGTTGTCTCGGCGATCGCGAACTTCGATATCGACAACCTCGCCTTTGGCTACCGTGTGAACATCAGTTAGATCCACCAACGCTCCCATTGAACTCGCCTCAATTGTGACCTTCTTCTTCTGCTCGTCTGACGCAATTACGCTGACGCGGCCGTTTCGGCTCTTGACTGAAAGCGACACTGTATCGCCCGTTTCGATTTCGTGTTGGTAGCTTTGCGCAGAAACAGGATGGAGCGTCGCAAACAAAATCAGCAGACTGGTTATGAAGACGAGATTTCTGATGTGGGAGCACCTGCGGCTAAGGTACGCCGCGAGAAATTGCAGGTAGAACATAGCGTACGATCTTGCCCATTTGCAGACTAATTGGGTTCTCGTTCGGTGTAAGACTATGGCAGCTAGCGCTGCACGTCAATGATTCTGCCGAAGCATCGCGAGAATTCCTGGGTTCGCGAAGCCGCGACAACGTAACGCAATAACGACTAGACGCAGAAAATCAAACGCAGAGTGGGAGTCCCCAACGGGGGGCTTAGGGTCAAGCCACTAGTTGCTAATCGAGTTTGATTGCGTATCATACAGTGCACCATTTAAGAGGAAGCCGACGATAAATGGGGGATTAGTGCGCACAAGGGGGAACACGAGTGTTGCAGACCGAACTGGCCCGAGTAAGCGAAGAGAAATTCTTAATCCACAACCTGGTGAAGCGCGAGCCCCTCGCGGGACTTGCGGAAGACGTTCGTCGTGGTCTCTCGACCAGGCCGAAACGGTTTCTACCGAAGTATTTCTACGACCAGCTGGGCTCTCAACTTTTTGAAGCAATCTGTTTGCTGCCTGAGTACTACCTTACGCGCGCTGAAAACGAGATTCTGGAGCGTTATGCTGATGAGATAGTTGCTTCCGTAAATGGCGAAACGACTCTAATAGAAATGGGAAGTGGTAGTGCCTCAAAGACCCGGCTGATTATTGAAGCGCTCTTGAGAAAACAGAATGAACTTGTTTTTCTTCCAGTTGACATATCCGCATCAGCGCTCGACAGCAGCTCGCGAATCCTGTTGCAATCCTACCCCCAATTAAGGGTTGAAGCTTACGCCGCGGACTATTTTGCCGGACTTGCGGAATTGGGTAAGAAGCGGCGGGCCCGCACACTGGCGCTGTTCCTCGGTTCGAACATCAGCAATTTTGATCCAGAGGAGGCGCTGCGATTTCTGCGCGCGTTGCGACAGGTGCTGACGGAAGGGGACGCCCTGTTGCTGGGGGCTGATTTGAAAAAGGACAAAACAGTTCTTGAGGCAGCTTACAACGATGCACTTGGAGTGACCGCTGCTTTCAACTTAAACGTGCTGGCACGAATCAATCGTGAACTTGGCGGCGATTTTAATCTAAGGTCATTTCAGCACCATGCGTTCTATAACGAAAAGGTTGGCCGCGTCGAGATCTACATTGAGAGCCTACGTCAACAAACGGTCAGGATTAGTCAGCTTGATATGGAAATTCAATTCGGCGAGGGTGAACAGATTCACACTGAAAACTCTTACAAGTACGATTTGTCTGACATTACGGAATCAGCTTCTAAAACTGGATTTACCCGTGCGCATACATGGGTAGATCATGAGAAGCAGTTTAGCAGCAACCTATTGTTGGCAGTTTAAGAACAAGCGCAGGCAGGCCGCCCTTCCTGACGATGAGAAATGAAAAATGACAAATGATATATGGAAAATCTTTGGTTCGTACATTTTCCATTTATTATTTTTCATTTTTCATTTTTCATTGATCCTGTAGATCGCCGAAAGTAACGCGGCCAGCCCTCGCTCCTGGATTGCGGTGTTCGGACCTATAGTCCTGAATGATGCCTGAATCCACCAACAACCCCCTGGTAGAATTTCGCGATGTCAGTTTCTCACATGCATCAGCTTCCTCACCGGTAATTTCCCATCTCAGTTTTACCGTTCGGGAAGGCGAAACACTCGTGCTTCTCGGCGAGTCGGGCAGTGGAAAGACAACGACGCTAAAACTCATCAATCGCCTCTTCTTGCCAAGCGCTGGACAAGTACTGGTCGAAGGGAAACCAACCTCTGAATGGAATCCGATTCGACTGCGGCGTCGCATTGGGTATGTGATTCAGGAGGGAGGTCTGTTCCCTCATTTCACCGTCGAAAGAAATGTTGGTCTTGTTCCAGCGCTTGAGGGTTGGGAAGAAACGAAAATTAAGAAGCGTGTGCAGGAACTACTTTCGCTGGTCGGACTAGAGCCGAAGGATTTCGCCCATCGATATCCCTCAGAATTATCCGGGGGCCAACGGCAACGTATTGGTGTAACGCGAGCGCTCGCTGCCGAGCCGCCACTGCTCCTGTTAGATGAACCATTTGGCGCGCTTGATCCTTTAACCCGCGCTAGTCTGCAGCGGCAGTTTGCTGAACTCACAAGGCGACTTCGCAAGACAGCCGTTTTGGTGACACACGACGTACGCGAGGCGTTGTTGCTCGGATCTCGCATCGGACTAATGCACGATGGACACCTTCTGTTGCTGGACACGCCTGAAAAATTTCTCCAGTCGAAAGACAAGCAGGCCCTTGCTTACATTGAAACGCTCCGGCTCCCCGCCACCAACGTTCCTCCCGCGGAGGAAAGAGCATGACGTTCTGGAAGTTTCTCCAACAAAATTGGCCAGAGCTGATGACACTATTGCGGCAGCACCTGTGGCTGGTTTTTGCTTCAACTCTCATTGCTGTCGCCATTGGGTTGCCCACGGGAATACTTTTGACGCGAAAGAAATCTCTCAGCGGTCCTGTTTTGGGAATCGCGAACGTAATGCAAACAATTCCCAGTCTCGCCCTTTTTGGATTTCTCATTCCGCTCAAATATATCGGCGGTATCGGCAGCCGAACCGCGATCGTGGCGCTGGTGCTTTACGCGTTGCTCCCGATTATTCGAAATACTGTGACTGGCATTCTGGGAGTCGATCCAAATGTGCGCGAGGCAGCAATCGCTATGGGGATGACTGGCGGGCAAATCCTCTGGCAGGTTGAGCTGCCCCTCGCGATGAGCGTCATACTCACGGGTGTAAGAGTAGCGCTGGTGATTGCAATTGGCGTCACCACGATCGCCGCGGCGGTTGGAGCAGGTGGTTTGGGAGTCTACATCTTTCGCGGGATCCGGCAGTATGACAATAACCTACTGCTTGCGGGCGCCGTGCCCGCAGCTCTGATGGCGCTGGCGGCGGATTTCACGCTGGGGCGCCTTGAACGCCACTTCTCCGTGGGGCGGCGTGGAAAAGCAAGAGCGACTTCACGGTCGAAGATATTTACGCTTGTCTGTTTTATTCTTATCCTGGTTGCAGCAATCTATATAGGTTGGCGCGGGTCGCGTTCGCAGACTTCGGCGGTCAATGGCGCTCGCGTTGTTGTTGGTTCAAAGGATTTTACAGAATCTGCCATTCTCGGCGAGATTGTGGCGCAGATGCTTGAAGCGCGTGGCGTGGCAGTTGAACGCAAGTTTGAGCTGGGCGGTAATATTCCTCATGATGCTCTTCTTGCGGGCACAATTGATTTATATCCTGAATATACCGGCACGGCTTACACTGCGATACTAAAGCATCCTCCTATCACCGACCCTCGCGCAGTTTATGAGCAAGTGAAGAAAGAGTACGCGGAAAAATTCAACGTGGTGGTAAGCGAGCCACTGGGTTTCGAAAACACTTTTGCTATCCTTGTGCGTGGGGCTGAAGCCAGACGACTCAAGTTGAAAACGATTTCTGACGCCGCGCCTTACGCCCGAACCTGGCGCGCAGGCTTCGGTCAGGACTTCATGTCGCGCGCGGACGGCTATCCTGGCTTCGCCAAAACTTATGATCTGAAATTCGCTGAACCGCCGCGCGAGATGGATTTGTCACTCACTTACATCGCGCTTGCTTCCGGCAAGGTTGATCTGATTGCCGGCAATTCAACTGAAGGAAGAATAGCGGCGCTCGATCTTGTG
>JALYTI010000189.1 GCA_030854375.1 Acidobacteriota bacterium
CGAAGAACCTGAGGCCATCGCGGTGATTGCGCCAGGCCGCGAACAAAAGTACACGCTCTTTGTTCGACCTCGTGATCCGGAGCAGGAAATCTGGGTAGGACGCCGCGCCGGTGTTGAAGGCGCGAAAGCTGAGTTCGGGGCTGACGAGTCATTTCCCATAGTGGAATTTGGGCAACAACTTGAAGAAATTCTCGATGGGGCTGAAAAACTCTACTACCGCCTTGGCGTGCATACGGATCTCGACAACACAATCATTCGCCAGATTGCGCAGATGCGCGCTCTTAATAGAAAACCAATTCATCCACCACGAACGATCGTCGATCCGGCGACCATTGTTCATGAGATGCGAGTATTCAAGAGCGCGGAAGAAATCGAGTTGATGCAGAAGGCCGCTGACATTGCCGCTGAAGCCCACGTTGAAGCAATGAAAGCTGTGCGGCCAGGCATGAAGGAATATGAAGTCGAAGCGCTAATAGAACAAATTTTTCGGCGACGCGGAGCAGCCGGACCCTCCTATACGTCAATCGTTGGCGCGGGTGCAAATGCCACCGTGCTTCACTACATAAACAACGATGGAGAGTTGCGAGCTGGCGAGCTGTTATTGGTTGATGCAGGGGCGGAATATAAAGGCTATGCGTCGGACATCACGCGTACGTTTCCCATCAACGGCCGTTACACAAAGGCACAACGGGAGATTTACGATCTAGTGCTTGAAACGCAGGTCTCTTGTGTCGAGATGGTCCGACCTGGTGTTACGCACGAGGAGCTGAAGAACCATTCGATCGAAATGTTAACGGAAGGAATGGTTCGCCTCGGACTCTTAAAGGGCAAACCCGCTGACCTTATTAAAGAAGAGAAGTACAAACAATTCTACATGCATGGTCTCGGGCATCTTCTCGGCATCGACGTGCATGACGTGGGGATCTATTACTACGATAAACAATCCCGCGCGCTTGAGCCCGGTGTGGTGATGACGGTGGAACCGGGAATCTATGTCGCGCCCGATACGAAAGACATTCCGGAGCAGTACCTGGGCATCGGCGTGCGCATTGAGGATGACGTTCTCTGCACTTCAAACGGCCCGCGTGTTTTGACTACCAAAGTGCCGAAGCAGCCGGAAGAGATCGAAGCATTGATGGCAAAGTAGGGCAGAACATTTTCCATTTCCCATTTATCAGTTTCCATCTCGAACTTGAGTGTAGGACCCGGTCGCTACCGCTTCCGGTTCTGTATCGAACATGCGCGTAACCACAGAGTTGATTAGAGCACCACGCTTTCAGATTTGATAACGGGGTGTTGCACTTCAACATTGGATCCACCTATGGAAATCCCATTAATCGCAGGACGTCTAAGCTGATTGGCAGCAATGCGTGTCCTAGGACGACAGCTCCGCCACAATCTCCCGCATTACCGCTCTCCCTTTCTCAACTTCATCAGGTTTAAGAGAAATGGCACCGACTACGGCGTGGCCACCGCCGCCGTAACGCTCACAGATTTTTGCGATGTTGTGGGTGCGCGGACGCGGGGCCCACGGGTTTGAGCCTACGGAAATCTTCGTGCGCTGTGGTCCGCGTGTCAGCGCGACGGTGTAGGTAGTTTCGGGATAGAGGTAATAAGGAATGAACTTGTTAAAGCCTTCGTAGCCCTCATCAACAAGATCAAACTCGACCACACCCTTCGACGAGACAGCTTTACGTTTGATCGCCTCGAGCGTCTCGAGGTGCTGTTTGAGTATGGGCTTAAAACGGCTTTGCACCTCTTCGCTAGTGGCGACTTCTTCCAGCGACTCAACCGTCAGGTTGCGAATAACCTGTTCGACAAATTTATCGTCAGGATCAGCTTCAATGACCTGCATGAGTTGTAAGGCAGGCTCTTTCAATTCCACACACTGTGCCGCGGATTCGTAAAGCGCTCCATCGATAATGTGTGCCCAGTGAACAAGCGATCTAAGCGGCTCGTCGTTGAATCCGAATTGGGTACGGGCGACGTCGGCAATGAATTCGGTGCAGGACTTGCGCGTCGCATCGAGGAACTTCTTTCCCGATCTGTCGGCGCGAAAATGAGCTTCGTCGGCAGGCGTGAGGAATGCCGATTCGTGATGATCAAACCACCAGGTCAGTCGTTCAGATGGCGCGTATTTGAAATCCACGATCGCGTTTTCGTCTCCATCAAACATGTCAAGGTCAAACAGGTTTCCCGGGCGATGCAGTAGACCGCCGTAATTCACTTCCGCTTCGGGATGAATACGTTCTTTATAAAAGCGCGTAAAGGTTGCGGCCGATGCGACGCCGTCGAAGCAGTGGCCGTGATAGAGCAAGCGAAGTTTCATAGTTAAATATCGTTAAGCAGCTTCAAGAAGTTCAGAGTACAAACTTTAGTTTGCGTTTTGGGCGCGGTCGCAAGCTAAAGCTTGTACTCTAAACCGCTTGACTTAGTTTCTCAGGCAAAAGAGCCGCAAATCTTAGCAGTGAAATGCCACAAATGGTAAATCGTGAGGAATAATTCGCAGAAAGTACGTGATCAGATGCCGTAAGATTTATGAAAAAATAGGGCACGATCTGTGCCGTGCCCTACGCCAACGTAAGTGACTATCTCCGATAACGGTCTAATTCTTACACGGCGCGATGGTTGCTGCTTTTGCGTTCAGACGCTCGCCGACAAACTTGTCTACATCGGCTTCGATCAATTCCCCGTTCACAACCCAGGCTTTTTCCGTGAGAACGTCTCCGCTTTTTGCCAGCGTTGCGGGTTCGAGAAAAACGTTATATGGCGAGCCCCATTTGCGCGTGTCTCCCGTGGCCTGACGATAACTGTAGTGTGACGTCTTGTCCCGGTCTTCTCGCGATTCCGATTCACTTACCACCGGGTAAGGCGAACCGGTGGGGCCGAAGAAATTGCGCACGTCTTCTCGCGAGCCGTACTCGCTGACACCAATAACCGCAAATCCCTGATCCTTATATTTTTCATAAAGCCTGGCCGCTACCGGCGCTTCATTGCGCCAGTTAGGACACCACGGCGCAAAGTAGACCACCATTACAAGTTTCTTTCCCTGGGCAAGCGTGCGCAGATCGACTGGCTTCTCGTCCTTAATATCCTTTAGGGTCCAACTTTTGTAGTTTAAGGATTTCTCAACGAGTGGAGAATACTCGTGCCCTTCCTGTGCAAACGTTATGGTCGGCACAAATGCAAGCGCGATTAGTAAGAAAAAGATTTTGTTCATAACATCCTCACCTGGCCGCAGAACGGCATTTAGTTTGTCTTTTGCGCCGTTGCCGTCGCCTCATCCAGCAGTGGCTTCACTGCCGCTTCCCAGCCCGCACGATCGCGCGCTCCAATGATTTTCTGACGGATGCGGCCCTGGCGATCAATCAAATAGGTGGTGGGTAAAGGCGTGCCACCAAACTTTGCCTTCGCATCGTCCCCGCCGACCAATACTTGATACTCAAATTTCCGAACTTCTTTCTGATACGACTCAACACCTTCTGCCGTATCCTCGAGCGACGCTCCCACTATTTTCAAACCCTTAGCTTCCAACTCGTGCTGCATTGCGTTGAGCAAAGGAATTTCTTCGCGACAGGGAATGCACCAGGTAGCCCAGAAGTTTAGCAGTACCACCTGGCCGCGTAGTTGGCCCAAGGTGAAAGGCTGGCCCGCAAGTGTTTGAAACTGCACTTCAGGAGCGAGCTCAAAATTTGTTCCGGTGGCAGGTGCGGCCGAAGTTGAGGACGGCGCGGGCTTTACCTTTATCCATCCTTCGGCGTTTGGCAGGAAGGCCGCCAGCTTTGAACTCGCAAGGAGTGTTGACTGGCCACTCATCACCAGCAAACCAACAATAATCAGGACGACTCCTGAGACCACCTCGACCTTGTGGAGATGCTTTCTAAACTTTCCATAGAAGGCCAGAAACTGATTAATACCCAGACCAGTCAAGAGAAACGGCACAGACAGTCCCGCGGAGTAAAAAGCCGACAGCATCAATCCGCTCCGCCATCCGCCGCTGGCTGCGGCGAGACCGAGGATGCCGCCGAGAATAGGACCAATGCATGGCGTCCAACCCGCAGCAAACGCAATTCCCAGGGTAAACGATCCCAAAGCTCCTCGAGGCTTATCACTTGAGAAAAAGCGCGTGTCTTTGTAAAGCGCGGAGATTTTCAGCAGGCCAATCAACTGCAGACCGAAGGCGATGATGATGATGCCGCCGATGATTCTTACCCACGGGTTGCTGGTGATTGAGGCTCCAACAAGGCCGGCGGTCGTCCCAAGCGCGAGAAAAATAACTGAGAGGCCCGCATTGAAAGCCAGGGAGTTCAAAATCACTGCACGGCGCGCTCTCGAACCTGAACCACCGTCCTTAAGCGTTTCAACGCTTACCCCCGACATCAGCGAAATGTAACCTGGGACTAGCGGCAAAACACACGGCGAGAGAAACGAAAGAATTCCCGCGACGAAAGCTATTCCGATAGTTATATTTGCACTTTCCATAGAACTACTTGAACAGTTGAATGACGTTGGCGATTAGGACAACGCCCAAAATGGCCATGACTACTTCGTTCCGTCTGCTCTTCGATGGGCCTGCGTGTCTGGTCCAGGCGCCTCATCAACCACGGTTCGCAGCATTTTTTCCAGCGCCGCAATTTCCTGTTCGTCTGCTCCAAAAGCAATGAAGCGCACATTCCCGCGGCGATCGATGAGGAACGACATAGGAATAGAAAACACGCCGTAATTAAGATCGTTAATGCCGGTATCAGCGACAACGAAACCGTAGGGCAGCCGATTCTGCTTCTTGAACGCGCGCAGATAAGCGAGTTCTTCTCCATGTGTGACTCTCCGCCCATCCGCGGCTCCGAAGTATTGCGTCAGGCCGAGTATGACCAGGCCTTTGTCTTTGTAACTCTCATGCCACTTCTGCAGTCTTGGTAAAGTATATCGACACGGCGGACACCAGGGTGCCCAGAAGTCAAGTAACACGACTTGACCGCGCAACTCCGATAACTTCTTTGGCGATTGATCAATCCACTGGGTAGCGATGATTTCAGGAAGTGTGCCAGCCGTGGCAGGCGCAGGCTCATTGAAGATGCCTCGTACATCAACCGAATGATCTAAGCCCGCGAGCAGGATGTTAGCTAGTCTCAAAAGGTTACCTGAAGGCAGCGATACCGCCATCTTGCGCAAGTCGCCAACCGTAGCGATGGCCATTTCCTTCTTATTCAAACGCACGTAAGCTTCCGATACGAACGATGTGGCCTTGAAAAGCATATCGTCGCGCCTGAACGCGTTGTATTTGTTAGTAGAGGCCAGCAGCTTCGCAATTTTGAACATCTGCCCGGCATGCGCTGACATTCGCAGATCGTCGTTTGATTTTTTCAGCACTTCGGTAATCAACGACTCCATGCCAAACCATTCAATCAAATTCTGCGGTTGGTTTTGCGCATAGTCTTCCACTGCCCGCTCGGCTTCGGGAATAAGATTTTTTCGAGTCGCGTATAAGACCACCACGGCCCGTGCGTTTTGAAGGAATTCGCCACTACCTTCACTCTTCAAAAACCCGCGCATCGTTTCGAGTGCTGCATCG
>JALYTI010000005.1 GCA_030854375.1 Acidobacteriota bacterium
AGCGGGCCTGAAGTTTGTATCGATCGAGTTTATGCCTCCTAAACCCGCAGCCGAATTTCTCAGCCCAGGATTGATGGTATCGAGGCTTCGACAGGTCGGACAATCTGACAAGAGAATAGCAGAATCATTCCAACCCGAGTCAACAACTTTGTTCCATGGAGGGTTATTTGCCAGACGGAGCAGGCCCGAAATCACGTTTGCCCTGCTCATGTAGCGACCGGCACCGAGACGCAGCGCCGTCTTCCCATCTCCATTTATGTCCCATGCCAGGCCCACGCGCGGCTGGAAGCCCCCATGATAAGTTTTCACCAGGGCCCTCGATAGTCCGGCTGCGCTGGCTTTATCCGCTTGAACAAAGCCGCTATTGAGATTACGGCCGTCGTAGCGCTCGGGGACCCAGTTGGTGATGCGGTTATCGTTAGCATACGCAGGCGGAATGATTGAATAACGTAGACCTATGGTCGCTGTGAGATTGGGTCGCACCTTCCACACGTCGTTTCCGTAAAGCTCAACGTCGTGCCACCGACCCAGCGTTGTATCCTGACGCTCATATTCTGTGTACTCAAGAAGCGGCAAGTCTTTCAGCAGCAACTCGGCAATCGGATTGCCTGTGCGGTTGCCTATCGACTGGATTACGTAGATCCCGCTGCCGCCGTTTGGCTGCTCGTTTTTTATGTTATGGCTGAACAATGCGCCGACTTTGGCATCGTGGTTGCCCAACACCTTAGAGAAGTCGTCTTTCCAAATGAAGAGATCTTCATGATTCTGCCACGGCGCCTGGTGCCAGAGGTTGGGTAAACCACCTGCGCCCCAACCGATGGTTGGAAATCCGGTGCCTGCTACCCTTGGGAAAACAGTTGGGAACGCTGCGGCAACCTTGTCGTTAAGTGCCGTGGTTGAAGGACTAGTGGAAATGAAGATGTCATTACCCGCGCGCGAGAACTGAAACTCGTTGACTGACGTGGACGTCAGCGTGTTGGTTAGCTTAACGGAGAAACTTCTGCTGGGTTGATCCCAGTCAGAGGAAAGAGTCGGGTATGGAGTGTCGCCCCAGAAGTTTCCTGACGCCACGCCATGTGTCCACGTCTCATTTATATAGCGGATCATCACGTTCATCTTGTCGGTAACGGTGATATCACCGCGAATTAAATCCTGACGCGTGCTAACCGGCTGCAGGGGCGCTGAGACCCAGTTCGTTCCAAGTGGATCCGATGGATTATTGGGATCGGGAAAGATTCCCATCAACGCCAGTCCCACCGGGCTGAGCCGAGAAGCTGGAATCCTGTTACCGGGAAACGGCAGGCAGTTGGCTGCACTGAATAACGCAGTGCCAGCCGGAGGTGTTCGGTTACAGGTAAGAGGGTCCCACGGCTTATTACCGCTGGTGGCAAGGGGTCCACTGAAATCTCCAGCGCGCTCACCCGGAGTAGGAACCCGGGCTGTCAGTGCCGTACCGCGCCGCTCGCGGCGCCACTCCTCAGACCAGAAGAAGAAGGCTCTATTCTTAACCACCGGGCCGCTGAAATTGCCGCCGAAGTTTTTGTACTTCAACTGCCCTTTAGGCTGTCCAGCGGAATTCAGGAAGAAATCGTTTGCATTTAGTCCGTCAGCGCGTAAGAAATAAAAACCGGTGCCGTGAAATTGATTGCCGCCACCCTTGGTGATCAGGTTGATAACGGCGCCCTGTGCCTGACCATACTCTGCGCTGAAACTATTGCGCTCGACTTTGAACTCGGCAATGGAATCTATCGAGGGAAACACGAGGAGGGTGGCATTCGAACCGACGTCCATATTGTTAACGCCGTCAACGGTCCACATGTTGGCATTCGATTGGTTGCCATTGACTGATACGTCCACGTGAGAATCGAGCCCGGTACCACGAGTACCAAAAGCCCCAGCCTCATTAGGCGCCGACAAACCAGGGACGAGTGTTACCAGGGCCGCATAGTTGCGACCGTTTAGCGGAAGCTCAGTCACCTGCTTCTCCGAAATAAGACTGTTCACATCGCCGCTACGGGTCTCAACTGTCGTCGCGTTGCTCGTCACCGTGACTGTTTCACTTACCTGTCCAAGCTGAACATCGAGATTGACAACACGATTCTCGGCAACGTGTAAGTCCACGCCACTCGCGATTGTTTTCTTAAAGCCCTGTGGAGATGCGCTCACAGAGTAACGACCGACAGCTAAACTCGGAGCCGAGTAGAAGCCATCGTCATCGCTCACCACAGTACGCGAGGACCCCGTTCTCTCCTCGGTGATCGTTACTTCTACCTTGGGAACGGCAGCACCTTTAGGATCTCGTACGGTGCCGCTGATGTTGCCGACTGTACTGGTCTGAGCTTGTACACCGACGAGCAAGCCGACGCCTAGTATGAGCACTACCGCTTGCAATCCGAGGGTTCTAAACATAACCGCACCTCCTAAAGTTTTTACCTGGTCCTGCGCCTGTGAATCCTCTGTCAACCGCACAACTGAGATCGAAGGGATCCAAATTAACGAGATGTTTGCAATGTTCTCCGCGAGGGTTTCCGCATAAGAGCGGTTGTCTTCCCGCATATTACAAGCGGGACGGTAAAGTGCTTTATGTATTGAAACGACGTGGAGGTCTATCAGGGACGACATTCGCCAGAATCATCTAACGAAGCGAGAGCGGTAGACCTCAAGGATCTGCGACTGCAAAATGACTTCGGGTGATCAAAACTTACTTTGTTGCAGTGCCGGACAAAAGCATATATTACTTCTTGAATCACTTGTCAAGAAGTTTTCTGTCGGGCAAGTTATTTTAGAAAGCTTTCAAAAATATTTGTCCGACTTCGTTTGGCCACACAACAAAGACCGGCTATCAATTGCGGAAGCTCACGTGACAGATACTGAGGCAAATTTGCTTGCGAGTACCAGACTGAGGGCTCCCATCAACGTGGGTTGAGGGCCCAGCGTTGAGGCCATAACAGGTGTGGAAGGTAGGCTGCGGCAGATGCTTCCCGCCACCGCGCTTTTGACTTCCTCCGAGATCAATGGCCAGGCCCTGGCGATCGGGCCGCCTACAATTACCGCCTGTGGCGCCAAGCCCTGGATTAGATTGGCGATCCCGATGCCGAGAAAATGTGCAGTCTCTTTCAAAGCTTCGAGCGCTGACCTTTCTCCCTTCGCAGCCAGATCGATCAGTTGGCCACAATTGATATTGCGCGTTCCGTTCTCCCTGCCGGACAACGTCGCATATCGCGCCAGCGCTGCGCGCTCAGATGAGAATGATTCCCAACACTCGCGACTTCCATAAGCGCAAGCGACCGGAGCGCCCCGCCCGATTGTCATGTGACCAAACTCTCCGGCTGCGCCCGCCTCACCTCGATAAACCTGGCCATCGAAAACGATTCCGGTCCCGACACCTTCTTCCACCAGCACCATAATAAAATCCCGCACCTCGCGAATCTCCGGTCGACCAAACCAGAGCTCGGCCAGCGCTGCTGCGTTCGCATCGTTATCCATCGTCACAGGTATGCCCAGGGCCATTCTCAACTCCTGAGCGAGCGGCAAGTCACGCCACTTGAAATGGGGTATATCCAACCTGTCCATTTCGGGGTTGACCAACCCAGGCAAACTAATTCCTATGCCCTCAATCGTAAGCCGGTTCTTCCGGAAGAGTCTGCGCGCACGTTCGATAATCTCGTGGAGAGTCTCTTCGGCGATCGGTTTAGTTTCAAATTCTTCCTGCTCGAGCACCCGGCCAGCTAGATCACTCGTGGCCAGAATCGTTCTGGCTGTTCCGAGGTCCACACCGATAGCAACTGCATTCGCGGTCCGCAAAGAGAGCAAGCTTGGGGGCCGGCCACCGGTTGACTCGCCACTTATCTCTTGTACCAATCCATCTATTCTTAACTCGTCTACGATAAGAGAAATGGTCGAGCGCTGCAGCTCAGTTTCTCGAGCAATTACTGCTCGTGAGATTGGTCCTCTTTCACGAACATAATTGAGCACGATCTGCCGATTAATGTCCCGAATGGTATTCGAGCGCGCAACGTTAGCGCTCTTGAGATTTATTCTTCGCACAATCCGGTCCAAGCCGATGTCTTTCTCCGCGGCGGTGATGCGGTCAAAAGCATTGAAGTCGACGAGAGAGTATTAACTAGTACAGCAGCGCCGTCTAGTCAACACTTATTTGGTTGTTTCTCGGTGGCCGTCTCCACCGAGGGCGCACCTTCCAAACGTCTCAATACTCCGAATATTTGTTCTGGTCCCGGGTGTGCAAAAGGGCCTATTAATGAAGATACCTCCACAAAAAAGCCGCTTGAGTGTTACCTCAAGCGGCTATAGACGTTCATCGGCTCTATTCTCAGGGTCCAAACCTCAGGCGGTATTCGGTGGAATTCATGAACCCGTTGACCATTGTGCGGGAATCTGCCGGATTCGCGTTGAGATAGTTTAACCATCCGGTGTAGCCAGGTTCCTCCGGCGTGCGCCGTAAGTATCCGTAGTACTGCATGGCCACGAACCCACGATTGAACTCAGCTGAGAACACCTGATCCGAGTCCGCTATCGCGCGAAGCACCTGCGCCCGCGTCAAGGCCCCCGCATTCAGCCGGTTCGTCAAATCCGCCGTCGTCAGCGTCACCTTAGTCGCCCCGTCAGGCGCAGCCGGGTCAGGCGTGGTGATCTGTGCCAGGCTGTAGCGATTCATCAATGCTGCCACATACTGCGCGTTGCTCATCGAGCCGTAGGCGTTGGTGAACTCCGTCCTCTGCGCGAATGCATTGGTGAACGCACCCTTCTTCTGGTAGACGTCGGCGGGCGTCTGGCCCGTCACGCTGCTCATGTCCGGAGTGATCTCGCCGTAGGCCGGCTGCCGGTTGAAAGCCAGCTTGTAGAAGCGGTAGACGAAATATCCCTTAAGCTGGAATTCCTGGGAACCAAAGAAAGCAGCTGAAACTGTGAGCCTGTCGCAGGCAGGATTGTTATTCACGTCCGAACAATTGTTCAGCACATTCGACCATGGTTCGCCAACTTCGGGTTCTCGCGAGAGAAAGTCGAGATAGTGCAGGCGCACGAAGAATGGTGTTGTAAAGATCGGGTTTGGCCCAGTCACAGCCTCGTTGTCGTTGATTGTGACTGTGGCTGAAGCAGACGAGCCGAGAGCGGCGCCGGTTGGATTGCTTAGAGAGATACTGAACGTCTCATTACCTTCCGCGTACGAATCATTGATAATGGGAATAGAAAATGTCTTCAGGGTATCGCCTGCAGCGAAGCTAAGAACGCCCACCGTGGTTGCATAGTCGCAGCGCGCATACGCAGTCCCATTCAATACATCGCAGCGCACTGCCGCGGGATCATCTATCGTCTGGTAGTTCACGCTTGCCGGTGCGGCCGAACTTCCGGTGCGTGTGACCTGCACCGTGAGCGTGGTCGCGCCCTCGTTCACGTTGTAACTTGACGCCGTTAACTGCACCGACGAGGCCGGAGGCGTGACGACTGCGAGGCAATTGTCGTTAGCAACATTTCCGTTACTGCCATTGACGTAGTTGGTGATTTGATCGCGGGAAAACTGGCAGAAGGTCAACGTCGAGTTGCTGGCATCTGAGTTCATAATGGTGGTGCTGCATCCGGGAGGATTAGAACTCTCCTGATCGGGATGGCTCGCTCCAAAGTTGTGGCCAATTTCGTGAGCAGGAACGACTACCTTGGCGACTGCGCTAATCAATCTCACCGACACGCCGTACGCAGCTGACGCGCCGAATTGGGCGTCGCGGCATACAACTCCATCGGCCTGCGTGTTTAGTCCATGATTAACTCCACCGCCAAAGGCGTAGCCCGCTGCATCCATAGCCCTGCCAGTCCACATGTGTACAACATCGCGGGCCGGGGCGCTTCCCGGAGCAAACGAACCATTGTATTTCGCTCGAATGTCTGGAAGTAAGGTTGTCGCGGAGGTCGTTGGACTATACGGATCCTGAGTGGTCCAGGCGCGCTGAAACACTACCTTAAACGTTAGCCCGATCTCGCTTTGATAAACACCATCTACCATATTCAAGATGCTCAGTATCTCGTTATTCGCAGCTTGCGCACTTCCCAAAGCCTGAACGAATAGGGTATCAGCCTCCGTTGCGATTTCAACTTCTCGCAGCGGCGTAACCGCATCGCTGGTAGCGACCGCAAACTCTTGCGATTTCACCTGCGGTGAGGAGCTGAAGCGTCGCATCTCAGAACGGACTTCTTCCGACAAATTGATGGGACACTCTCCGATGAAATTCTGAATGACATCTGACTCTTTATAAACGATGTAGTCATTCCGGCTGGCCGAGAAAGTGTATCTCGAGGCGGGTTCAATAAAGAATTTCTCCGTGCGCGTGATGATTAATCCTTCGACTACGTTACCGTTAATCGTAAAGCGTGCCTGCGCATCGTCCATGCCACGCACGGTTCCCTTGTAGATCAACGCAGTGACGCCCTCAAGCCTTTGAATTGTTCCGTTCTCCGTCACCTCTTCAGCGCGATAATTCGTCGCCCGAATCTCGTTCGGTGCCAAAGAGATCTCAAACGTACGTTCCGCGGTGGAAACTGAAAGCTGCCCCGTCCGGCGCACCTGATCTGCAACGCTGCCGGCGTCCAGTGTGACGAGATCATAATGCCGAAGCTGCCGCTGAATTTCTTGTACGTTTGGGCCGCTTCCTTTGGCCGGGAGATTCGAGGGTTGCGTAGGAATCGCTATTCCCAGAACTGAGATGGTAACGAGAAAAATTGCCGCGAGTTGGCGCATTTAAGTGTTCCCTTATTGACAAACAATTTGTGGATTTGGGCCGACGCTCGGGAGGAGGTCGGCGATTCGGGTCTTGCGGCTGCGCGAGGTTTACGCAGGCGGGGCACAAACATCCTAGCAATAAAAGTGCCAGCCGCTCAATGAAATTGTCGGAGAGCGATTTTTCCTCGCTGTAACACGGATTGGTTAGCGCCGGGGTGCGCCAAATCTGGCAGGATCAAGTATAAAAAGGGGACTGGCTAGTCCCCCTTTGACATAGGCGGTGATTAAGTTTTTGGTGTTTAAACCGCCCGAGGGCGGCAGTAAGAAGCTAGCAGGAAAACGCCGGCTAGCGGTGAGGCCTGAAGCACTGGTTAGGCGCTTGCTACGCTGACGTGCTTCTCGATCATACGCGAGATCGATTCTTTGCTGGTTGCACCAACTACGCGCTCAACCTCTTTGCCCGCATTAAACAGAATGAGAGTTGGGATGCCCTTTATTCCATAGCGTTGTGCTGTGGACGTATTCTCATCGACATTCACTTTGACTACGCCCGCGTTTTCGCCAAACTTTTCCGCGATCGCATCAATTGTTGGCGCCAGCATGCGGCACGGAGCACACCATTCAGCCCAAAAATCTACCAGCACCGGCTTGTTTGATTGCAGCACTTCCTTCTCGAAAGAACTGTCCGTCACATACATAACTTTCTCGCTCATTTATCTTCTCCTGTTACTTGATTGTTTGTAGGACAAGCGCTCTTGCCTGTCTCGACTGAAAATCCAGACTGGAAACCTGTCCTACCAGTCCTGAGCCAATTTACTGGCGCTGGCCTTCGATAAAGCTCTTGAGCACACGTGCCCGCGAAGGATGTCGCAACTTTCGAAGAGCCTTTGCTTCAATTTGCCGTATACGTTCGCGAGTAACATTGAAGTCCTGGCCCACTTCTTCCAGCGTGCGCTCATGTCCTTCTCTGTCCAGCCCAAACCGCATGCGTATTACTCGCTCTTCGCGCGGGCTCAAGGTTTGTAGTACATCGCCTGTTATTTCGCGCAAGTTTGAAGTGATTACCCTTTCGGCAGGACTCGTGCTTGATTTGTCCTCAATCAAATCCCCAAGTTGCGAATCTCCACTTTCGCCGATCGGAGTCTCCAGAGAGACGGGCTGCTGGACAAGCTTTCGTGCCTTGCTGACCTTTTCCACAGACATGCCCATCTTTTTTGCTATCTCTTCAGTGGTTGGTTCGCGACCCAGCTCCCTTACTAACTCGCGCGATGTGTTTCTTAGCTTGTTGATAACTTCAATCATGTGGACGGGAATGCGGATCGTGCGTGCCTGATCGGCAATCGCGCGTGTGATTGCCTGCCGAATCCACCAAGTGGCGTAGGTTGAAAACTTATAACCGCGCCGCCATTCAAATTTGTCCACGCCCTTCATTAGTCCAAGGTTGCCCTCTTGTATGAGATCGAGAAACTGAAGCCCGCGGTTTTGATACTTCTTGGCTATGGAAACTACCAGGCGCAAGTTGGCTTCAGTGAGCTCATGTTTTGCCTGGGCGGCCTGCGCCTCACCAGTCACAATCATCTGGTGCGAACGTTTGATTTCCAGAGGCGAGACGTGATGTTCAGCCTCAATCTCTTTTAGACGACGCTTGGCAGCTGAAATGTGTCGCTTGAATTCTTTTGCGTCTTCGGCCTTTATTCGTTTCTTGCCCAGCTTCAAATTGTAGCTTTCAATGTCACGCTCCAACGTGCGCGTCTCTCTATGAAGTGTGGCGATCGCATTGATCAGGCGCTGTCTGATTGCCTCTTTAAGATGAAGTTGTCCAATTTCTTGTACGATCTCAAGTCTCGTGCGGGCGACCTTCCTACGTAAGCGGATCAGCTTTCTTGAGCCTTTGCCGCGTTTCAATTTGAGCTCCACGTTCATTTGCGCGAGCTCTTTAAGCCCGCGTTTGTAAAGCCGTCGAATATTCTGAATACCTTCGATCGTCCACTGAAGATATTCCTCAGTTTTATCCTCGTGCTCCTCGGTTTCCATCTGATCGGAAAAATTAACGACGTCGCGGATGCCGATCGTGCCTGCTTCCAGCTCAGCGCCGACCTTCAACAACTCCGCAACCGCCATCGGAGAGCGTGTGATTCCTTTTTGCGCACGCTTCTGTCCCCACTCAATCCTCTTGGCGATTGAAACTTCCTGCTCCCGCTTTAGAAGCGGCACAACACCCATTTCGCGCATGTAAACTCGAACCGGATCAGAAGTTTTATCCAGCTCACCGGCCGAGAGGTCTAATTCCATTTCTTCAGGGGCGGCGTCATCGTCGTCTGCTTGCGCCGCAGAAGAAGAAGTCTCACCGATGACAGGCTCATCTGTCTCGGTGCCCGTAATGCCGGCGGTTGCCAGTTTTTCCAGAACCTCGTCGATATCCTCGATCGAGACAGCATCATCCAGAAGTTCCTCATGAGCTGTGGAAAAACTAGGCTTAACCGAATCCATGGGCTCAACCCCGTCCTGATCTTTTTGCAGCCTGGCCAATTGAAGACCATCCTTTCACGCGAGATTCATTCGATCGATAGAGCGCCTCTCGCAACGGACTCTCTACTGAATTCCTATTGTTCCAACACGACTAGTTAATACGAACACACTTGTTTGTTAGTTTCTGACGGACAAAACCTGCTCTTTGCCGGCATGCTTGGCCTTATCAGCAGCCATGCGTACGCACGGCTTCAAGCGTCGCACCACATCCTTTATGGTGATGTTGGCAAGCACACGCTCGACAGCCGAATCAACGTCATCCAGCACATCGTTAAGGACAGTTCCGATATTTACCCCTACCGGGCAATGCCGATTCGGAGGATGGCGATGCAATGAAAAAACGCCCCGGCTCTCAACCGCCTGATAAATATCCAGCAGTGTGATTTGCTCGGGCAGGCGTGCCAGCTTCGAACCGCCCATTGCTCCTGACTGTGAAACGACAAGTTTAGACTCGGCCAGTTCACACAACATCCGCCGTATGACAACCGGGTTTGTCTTGACGCTTTCAGCCACCTGCTCCGATTTCAGCGGCTCCTCATCTGCCCACGCCATAAGCGTAAGAACATGTACCGCCACTGCAAACCGGCTACTGGTCGACATACAGAACTCGAAACTCTGGAAACCCGTCTAATGGTCTGTAACTAATATAGTTACAGTTGCCAATTTTGTCAAGACCAGAGTGAGATCCGGCTCTGTCCCTTCTTTGACGCTATTCCTGGGATCAAGGTGCGCGGTTTATCACGCGGTTTATCACGCTGGGTACACGGCGATTCGGAGTTGCGAGCGTCAGTTAACTTTCGCGATCGATGCCGGCGTCCGGTGGGCCAGAATTTGAACCAAATTCGCACAATTTTTTGTTTGGTTCAAAACGAGAACCGAACGGTTCTAATGCACGGTATTTCATAAGACTCGTTCAACAATGACTTGGCTGCGGAGTTTGAGTAAGCCCAACTATCAACTTTACGGGGAATTAACGGCAACCGATCAGCGTTCACCCAAAATGGCATGATCATTGCTCCGCAGTTCATTGTTCCAGTAGTTTTCAGATTCCCAGGTTACTAAACAAAGGAGGCATTCGCCTATGTTGTGGACGATTCTTGTGATTTTGCTGATTCTTTGGCTGGTTGGATTCCTTGGCCACGTTGGTGGCGGGCTCATCCATCTGTTACTTGTCATTGCGCTGATTGTGTTTATTATCAACCTCGTCTCAGGCCGAAGAGCTGTTTAGCTCCCGGCTTCGTATCTGAAGGTAGCGACGTCGCGCCGTATAGTCGCGGCAACAAGGGGGAACAAGCTTTCAGACGGTGGATCGAACAAGATAGAAACCTCGCAACCTTTGCTGCGTGGTTTTCTAAAGAGGCCCTGGCGGCAACGCCAGAGCAGCGTCCACAGCAGGCAGCGCTTCTTCAGAAATGGGGAAGCGTTGCTTCATGTGGACCTTAATCCCAAGGAGAAAATGATAATGGCAACACGAAAGAAAGCTGGAAAGTCAGGCGCGAAGAAACAGGCAACAAAAAAGGCAGCGACGAAAAAGTCCGCCTCCTCGCGCAAGCAGAGTACTGCAAAAAAGAGTACTGCCAAAAAGTCCACTAAGAAACGTTCGTCGTCGGGTATCTTGAAGAAAGCGAAAAACGTGTTCAAGGCTGTTGTTGTTGGCGCCGCCGCGGGAGCAGCTCAAGGCGCTGTCAAGGGAGCCACACAAGCGGGCAGCCAGGCGACTGGCGTTGGCAAGACACAGGAAGAAAGAAAGCAATCATCAAACGAAGGGGGAGAAGACCAGACGGAAACTTAGAATCAGATTTGCAGGTCGCTGGTTTGATACCTGGTTCAACGCGGTCGTCTTACTACCCAGCTCAGTTTAGATAGAAAGCATGACTGGTTCTGTCACGACTCAAGAGAAGGTTGATCAACTCAAACAGGATAGCGAGATCCAGAAAGCTCTGGACCAGGCCTCTGGCTCAAAGGAACATGTAAGCGTCTCTGCAGGAAGCAAAAAGGTCTTTCTGGGAGGCTACCTACTACTGTTGCTTGCGCTGAGCGGTTGTTACTATCTGCTCCGGCTAAGACTGTTTCACGTTGGTGAAACCTACGTTCCGTTCCTGCAGCGCCTCCTCATCGGCGCGATGGCTATTGTGATAACTGTCGGACTCGCGAAAGCGGCTGACGCTTCTCTCGTTTCCCGCCTCAGAGATTCCGCTTCGCAATACAACATACGGCGTGTCATAAAACTCATTACTGCGCTGGTAATCGCATTGATCGTCATATCAATGCTCTTTGCCAACTGGTACACCGCCGTCGTCTCCCTCGGTTTGGTGTCGTTAATACTTGGTTTCGCGCTGCAAACTCCGATTACGAGTTTTATTGCGTGGATCTACATAATCATTCGCACGCCGTATCGCGTCGGCGATCGCATAAGAATCGGAAACGCGACGGGCGATGTGATAGACCTCGGTTATCTCGACACCACTTTATGGGAATTTGGCGGAGAATACTTATCCACTGATCACCCAAGTGGCAGGATTATTAAGTTTCCGAATTCAAGTGTTCTCAACTCCGCTGTTTACAATTACTCCTGGCCGCTTTTTCCCTATATCTGGAATGAGATCAAATTCTATGTCGCTTACGAAAGCGATCTCGAGTTCGTTTCGGCGACCATGCGGCGGATCGCGGAGGAAGAAATTGGCGAGGCGATGCTTGAGCGCGTGCGCACATTTCGATCATTGCTCTCCGAAACTCCTGTGGACCAGGTAGAAGTCAGGGAGCATCCGGCTGTGTTATTTCGAGTAAGTAATAACACGTGGTTGGAGGCGATTGTGCGCTACCTGGTAGAACCGAAGCAGGCGGGCAGAGTGAAGAACAAGTTGATTGAGAAAATGCTCGCGGCACTAACCGCCGCGCCTGACAAAGTTTTATTTCCAAGAGGGCCTGCCAGATAATCAGCACCACTAATCGCCGCTCGCAGCCTTCGACGCGCATAATTCATCGCCTAAAATTCCTCTATCGCTGCGCAGGCGTCCACTGCTAGAATCCAGGCAAAACTCGCCCGAAGGGACAAATATGCCGGAACAACGTGGCAAACAGGCTACCGCCGACGTGAAATCGGAATGGACTCGCGCTTACCAGATCTATGTGCGAGCGCCAGGTGATCGATACGACAAAAAGAAGGACCGAACCGCGCGGATTGACACCGTCGCTCAGGAATTGAAGCTCACGCGCAAACAAGCAAAACGCCGCGTAAGAAACTACGAGGCCTGGCAACGGAACATTAAAAAGGGTTTAGTCGAACCGTAAGTTGGCGAGCAAGAAGTCACGGCTATCCGTCCTAAAGTCATTTAGCTCTTATACGATCCCAGCAGATGCCACCGATGATAAGTGCGACTTCCAGCACACAAACTTTCGGAGCAAGACATGTACCCGAGCTTGATGGGTTGCGCGGAATCGCCATCATCTCAGTGCTCATTCACCATCAACTTACCACCTTTTCAGTGAATGGCGGTTTTCTCGGGGTCGACCTCTTTTTTGTACTGAGCGGGTTTCTGATAACCGGAATACTTTGGTCGGAATTTCAAAACACGCACTCAATCTCCCTTCGAAACTTCTATATGCGCCGGGTTTTGCGGCTAGGACCCGGACTACTGATCTATTTACTTGCCTGCCTCTTCGTAACGTATCGCATGCAGCGAATTGAGATGGGCAAGGAGATTAAGTTAATCGCTATTGCGCTCGTCTATTCCACCAACTGGCTTATGGCTTTCGGACTTAATTCATTCCATGAGCCTACTGCGATCACCTGGTCACTCTCGATCGAGGAACAATTTTATCTGGTTTGGCCGATTCTTTTTTTTGGCTGTCTAATGTTAAAGGTGAGACGGGGCTGGATAGTGGCCGGACTGGGAGCCACGATTCTGGCTATTATGGTTCATCGCGTCCTGCTTTTAAGTGCGGGCGCGGGATTAACGAGACTCTATTACGGAACAGATACGAGAGCAGATGCGCTTCTAATGGGTTGCTTGATTGCGTTGCTGCCTGTCGCGCGTGTCAGCAAGAACATGAAAAAGTATCTGAATCCCGCAAGTGTTCTTTCCCTTGTTGCTCTTTTCTATTTTATAGCTACCACCAGGTTTGCGGATTCATTCTTATACCGCGGCGGTTATACATTGATTGCGCTGATGGCTGGTATCGTAATTTTCGTCGCCGCCAATTCACCGCCGGGAATTCTTTCTGCTTTACTCCGAAATCGTGCGTTGCGGTGGTTCGGCGAAATCTCGTATGGGTTGTACTTGTGGCATTGGCTTGTCGTTCTCAGTTCAAGCTTTTATTACCTCGGATATTGGGAACCCTGGGCCAGACTAGCTCTTGCGGTTGGGATTGCCTCCGCTTCGTTTTATCTCGTTGAGAAACCATTCAACCGGCTGAAGACAAGATTTGCGATTCAGCCTCGCGACGCTCAACTTGTGTTGTCGTCAACTGGAACTGACAAAGCCCATTCCGGGATCCCGATTCCGCTGGCAAATTGACCTCGCCCGATTTCCTTAGACCTTTCGTTAGCCACAGAGTAACCAAGCCACTCCTCGACGAATGAGTTTTACTCACCCTCCTTTGGAAACAACACTCAATTAAATATGTACTCTTAAAGAAATCTATTCGCTATCGGTACAGACGTGCTGTGCAGACGTTCGGAATAAATAAATGCCATGAAGCTTAAGTCATGGGCGCTCCTGCTCTATGCGGGAGCCACACTAATTCTGTTCCCTTCACACAGTTTTGCTCAGTGTGGCGGCGAACGCTGGTCAGTAAAGAC
>JALYTI010000190.1 GCA_030854375.1 Acidobacteriota bacterium
CCAATCTCATCACTAAGCCTGAGTATGAAAAGTTTAGCTCATACTTCAATCTCGACAATGGAACCGGAAAAATTCGTGGTGTTTACCTGCAGGGAAATGAAGCAGTCCGTCCTTTATTTCGTCAATGGTTGAGTCCGTTCAGGGAAATGGGCGCTGCTACTCTTTCGATCTCGAATACTGGTGGCACAGATCACTTGTCGTTTGATGCCATCGGCTTACCCGGATTTCAGTTTATTCAGGATGAGATCGAGTACGATACGCGCACTCACCATTCAAACCAGGATGTCTTCGATCGAATTCAGGCGGACGACTTGAAGCAGGCAGCAATAATAATGGCTGCATTTGTTTACAACGCGGCGATGAGGGACGAAAAGCTCCCGCGTAAACCCCTGCCCAGGTAGAATCCGAGACCGCGTCTATCGCCAAACGAAAAAGAAAGGCGAGCCCGTTAGGACTCGCCTTTTTTGTTGATTTCCTCTGCTCGCTAAAACTCGGTGGAGCGGCCGAGGGCGGGTTCATAGGATGTGCTGCGGCTCTCGGCTTTGGTACCCATTGAAGGCGTCTTATCCGACAGGTCAACACCAATCCACGTCTTTATCTTTTTCAGCAATGCGGGCAAGACCACTTGCTGGGCAGTCGTTGAAAGCTCTTCAACGAGCCGATCGCCGAGGGAGCCTGCCTCTTTGCTCAGACGGTCATAAGCCGGCGTGTTCTGGAAGCGTTTAAAGATTCCGGGAACGCCATCCTTGCCATTTGCCTTGGAAGGAGTGCTCTCGTCGATAACCGGCCGCGCCGTGTAAGCGCTCCGGGCCGCGTAGGACTGCGAAGTCGTTGAGTACGAAGTCGGAGTTTCGTAGTCATCTTCTTCGTCGTAATCATCTCCGGTTAAGGTCGCGGCAATTCCATACCCCACGAGGAATCCCACGCCGGCCGCGCCCAGCGACCAGGCTACTGGCTGCTTCTTAAAATGTTCGCGCCAATCAAGCGCATCTTTTACGTTCTCGTATTGCTGTGCCACGTTTTCTTTAATCTCCGTTACAGTATTTGTTATGGAATCCCGCGCTTCTTCCATACGACGTTGAAGCGCCTCCTTGGACGGTTCAGCAGCAGCCGTCTCGCGCGCGCGCGCCATTCCTAAAGTTCGTTCTTCAGCCATTCCTTATCCTTTCTCAGCTCTTCCACGGTTCTATCCGGAACGAGATGTTGCTTCGCCAATTTCTTCTTCATTGTCGATATGAGAATCGTACCCACAACGAGGTAGAGAAGTCCCGCAGTCACAAACCCGATCGCATACTTAGCCGGCTGGCTAAAATCTGTATTAGCGAACAGCGTCGAGATGCCGAAAGCCAAGGCGACATTCAAAAGCGCGAAGCCGATTGCAGCGATGATTCCGCCTACACCAATCGTGATGGCCCCGCGAGCGTATGTATTCGCCTCTTCTTTGATCTCGACTTTCAACAAACTCAGCTTCGTGTCGACGAGCTGCATTACATCGTCTCCCAACCTGCTAAATAGGGTTGGAAGACTTTCGTCCGTTTTGGGTGTCAGCGCAGTTGATGTTGCACCGGTAGCTGAAGTCGCCATCGTGTATCTCCTTTCAAGCAAGTCCGGCGGCCCTGGAGCGGCCGAAAGAAATACTTGCTACCGCCTGCTGCCCCGAAGGATTAGTCCCACCAGCAAACCGGCTGCGGCCGAGATCAAGATCGCCTGACCCGGGTTCTTACGGGCATAGTCTTTGGCGCCTTCTGTAATCTCCGATAAGTCTGCGTCTTTGAGCTCTTTGATCTTGTCACCGACAACAGTCATCTTGTCACTGACATATTCCTTAGCCTGGCTGGCTGCCTCTGAAATTTTTCCGCCGTATTCTTGCGCCAGGCCAGCAGCCGTGCCCGTCCCGGTCCCGGTCGTACCGGTTCCCGTGGTTCCTGTATTGCCAGTGGTGCCCGTCGTGCCTGTGGTGCCAGTTGTCGAGCGCTCACTTTGTGAACCGCTGGTTCCTGTTTGTCCCGTGGTAGTGCCGGGGAAATCGGTTGTTCTGTTCTGCGACATGCTATTTCTCCTTTAGATTGTTACTGAATTCTTTCCTAAAATTTCCGAAAACCAAAATCTACGCACACGTTATCACTTGCTGACGAGCAAACAATGTGCCGGGTTCCCATCCTCAAGAAGACTTGAGTGCAGTGGCACGAATAAAGCAAATCGCGGATCCCGTGGCCGTGAACGCTTGTCGTGAAAAGGTACAAGTAAACGATGCTTAGATCGGGAACAATACAAGAACGCTGTCAGTAAATCAAAGACGGCGTCCTCCAGTGAAGAACTAAGTCACCGCTTGACAGGCTGATTCGTCAGTGGTAAGTAAGTACTTACTTTGACTAATTAGCCGGTCGGGACAACCCACTTTTGAGTAAAGAAATAATAATCAGAAAAGCCGTACTTTCGGGAGAGACCGAAATGACCGGCGGAGCGCGAATGACCGCGGAACACAGGCGGCTCCAGATCCTTCGGGTGGCGGTTAGTCTTTTTTCGCAAAGGGGTTTTGGCGGTACCACCACCAAAGAAATTGCCCAGACGGCGGGCGTTTCTGAGGCTATGGTCTTCCGGCATTTCGCCACCAAGCAGGAACTCTATACCGCAATTCTCGACCATAAGGCTTGTTCCGGCGATGCAATGAATCCAGAAGCCATGGTCGCCGAGGCGCTCAAACAGAAAGATGACCGAGCGGTCTTTGAACAATTGGCTTTTGGCGCTCTCGAACACCACGAGTGCGATCCGGAATTTCAGCGGTTGCTTCTCCATTCAGCTCTCGAAGGACATGAACTAGCACAGATGTTTTTCGAAAAGTTCGTGAGGCGTGTCTACGAACTTTTAGGTAATTACATCACAGAGCGGCAGAGTGACGGCGCCATGTTAAAGATTGATCCCGCGATTGTCGTTCGCGCTTTCCTGGGCATGATTATTCACCATTCACTTAATAACAATCTTTGGGACCCAAAGCGTCGTTTGCTCAAGATTTCGAATGAAGAAGCAGCTAAGCAATTTACCAACATCCTCTTGAACGGCATTAGCGCCGGGCCGGAATCGAAGCCCAAAAAGGAAAGGTAGCGTAAAGCCACAGCTACCGGGTTTCCGCGAAAGAAATAGAGTCAATGTCATTTCCCAAGCCCCTACAACTTTTATCTTTGGTAATCATCTTGTCCGGCGCCTTGTTTCTGGCAACTTCTTGCGGAGGTTCTAAGGCAAATGTCAGGACAGACGCGAATACTCCCACGCAGCCAGCTGCCGTGGACGTCACCACAGCGCCGGCAATCGTGCGTGAGTTGCCACGGTATTTTGAGGCGACGGGCAGCATGACTGGCGATGCGCAAACGGATGTTGCTCCTTCCGCTGCCGGGAAAGTTGTGGCAATAGGCGTCGACCTCGGCAGTTATGTTAAGCGCGGCCAAATGATCGCCCGACTCGATGACGTGGATGCCAAGCTCCGCGTGGAACAAGCACAGGCTCAGGTCGAACAGGCAAAATCAGCGGTGCGCCAGGCGGAGGAAAAGGTGGGGATACGCCCCGGAAAGTCATTTGATCCGAATAAAGTGCCGGAAGTGGCGAATGCTCGAGTAGCTCTCGAACTAGCCGAGAAAAACCTGCGCCGCTCAGAAAAGTTGATTGAATCGGGCGACATCTCGCGGTCGATGTACGACCAGCAAAAGGCCCAACGAGATCAATTACGAGAACAGTATGAGTCTGCGCTGTCGTTGGCGCGCCAAAATTACGCGGCCGTGATGACTGCCCGGGCAAACGTAGCCAATGCGGTAAGCCAATTGGGCCTGGCGCGCAGGAACCTGTCTTACGCGTTAGTATTTGCACCCATCGATGGGTTTGTAGCAGAGCGTACCGCTGACATCGGGGAATATGTATCTCCAAATGCAAAAATTGCGACAATTGTGCGCACAAATCCTTTGCGCGTGCGAATCGACATTCCGGAGCAGGCAATCCCGGTGGTCACAGTAGGTCAATCCGTATCTGTCACCACTAGTGCATGGCCGGACCGGAATTTCAGTGGCCGCATCGCGCGCATCTCGCCAAACGTCACGCCAACTTCGCGAACTTTGACGGTCGAAGCGGAAATCGAAAACAGCAGCGGCGCGTTAAAGCCAGGACAATTTGCAACCGTGCGAATTCTGCAGTCGCGTGCACAATCTGCCGTACTCGTTCCCAGCCGGGCCGTGCGCAGTGAGTCGGGAGTCAACCGCGTGTTCGTAATTAAGGACGGCCACGCCGAGGAACGTTTGGTTCAATTAGGGCAGACAGAAGGTGACTTGGTTGAGATCAAGGCCGGCATTGCGGCAGACGAGAGTGTAGCAACAAGCAACGTCGAACAGTTGAGCAATGGGATAGCGGTCAGACAATAAGAGTCCAACGTCCAATGTCCAATGTCGAAGGTCGAAATCAGAACAGGACATTGGACATTGGACGTTGGACATTGGACTTTGATTAAACATGCAAAAGTTAGCTGAAATCTGTGTCAGGCGTCCGGTGTTCGCGACGATGCTGATTCTGAGCCTGGTGGTTGTGGGACTCTTCTCCTACAAGTCGTTAGGCGTCGATCTTTTCCCGAAGATCGACCTGCCGACAATCACGGTTACAGTTGTAAATCCAGGCGCGTCGCCACAAGAGATTGAGACCGAGATTACCGACAAGGTCGAAGGTGCCGTAAATACGATTAGCGGCATTGATGAGCTGCGTTCCACATCTGTTGAAGGTGTATCCCAGGTTTTTATCACCTTCCTACTCGAGAAGAGTCCCGACATCGCAGCCCAGGAAGTCCGCAATAAAGTTGATTTAATCGTCAATGATCTACCGGTCACGGCCGAGCAGCCTATTGTTCAGAAGCTGGATACGGATGCTGCGCCCGTAGTGCGCATTGCAGTGTCCGCGCCTCGATCTCCGCGCGAAGTCACCGATGTCGCCGACAAGAAGATCAAACAACAAATCGAATCGATAAACGGCGTGGGCCAGGTGCAAATCGTTGGGGGCCGAACACGTGAGATTCAAGTCTGGGTCGATCCGGACAAGCTCCGCGCATTCAATGTGACTGTGGCGCAGGTGGCCGATGCCGTTCGCGCGCAGAACATGGAAGTTCCCGGAGGTCGGATAGACGAGGGCACGCGTGAGCTGACGGTTAGAACCATGGGACGCATTGTCCGGCCGGAGGAGTTTAATGACCTGGTGGTCGGCAGTCGAGGTACTTATTCAGTAAAGCTTAGTGACGTTGGTTATGCGGAAGACGGAGTTGAAGAGGCGAGAACCGAAGCAAGACTTAACGGCCAGCCGGCAGTAACGCTGGTGGTTTCAAAACAGTCAGGCCAAAACACGGTAGCGGTTGCCGAGGCCGTCAAGGCACGACTGCAAGAGCTGCAAAAGAGCTTGCCACCGGGTTTCAAGACCCAGGTCGTTGGCGATCAATCCGTCTTCATCAAGGCTTCAATCGAGTCGATTCAAAAGCATTTAATC
>JALYTI010000191.1 GCA_030854375.1 Acidobacteriota bacterium
GTGAGGGGAATATTTCCGTAACAGGTCGTTGGTCTTGGGACTTTGGTCTTGGTTAAATCGGGTTCCCGCAGTAAGAAGTAAAAATGAAGTCCTCCCGCCGAGACCCAAGACCAAAGACCAAAGGCCGAGGATCCAGACCAGGACCTAATGAGCGAAAAGACTACGATTTACGAAAAACCAACTTGAACGAAGTGTCGCGAGATGGACCGGCTGCTCCGGGAGAGCGGTGTTTCGTTTGAGAAGATCAATTACTACCTCGAGCCGCTTACCAAGAAAAAGCTCGCCGAACTCATTGGAAAGATGAAGATCAAGCCTCGCGATCTCTTACGCACAAGCGAACCCATCTATCGAGAACTTGGCCTGCGTGCCGGCGAGTTTACGGATGATGAGATAGTCTCGCTAATGGTCAAATATCCGGATTTGATTCAGCGGCCAATCGTCGAGCGCGGCAGCCGCGCCGTGTTGGGTCGCCCGGTTGAGAATGTGAAGAAGTTGCTCTAGTGTGCGTGGGGAAGTGCCTACCCGGTGTGAAGCGATTGCTTTCAGTGTTCACGGCTATGCCGCCCGGCAGTGCGGAAAGGCTCAGCCTTTCCGTGGGGTGGTTAGTTTAATCACTGGTGCGAGGCTGTGCCTCGACGCAAGGGGCGCAGCCCCTTTCCCTGTGGAGTGCACGACGGTGAGGCAGAGCCTCACCGCACTGCGCGGCGGCACAGCCGAGCACTCACAGGTGACAATCAAACCCTGAGGCTTTGGATCCACGCTTCGCAGCGTGCGAGGTCATGGAGCTTTGAAGAAAAATCCTGAAACAATCTTTGCTTGTCAGAATTGCGGACATCAATCGCGCAAGTGGCTGGGAAAATGTCCGGAATGCGGCGAGTGGAACTCTCTTGTCGAAGAGCGAGCGCGGACAACGAAAAAAGGAGCGACTCGCAATGGATTCAAGCTCCGTGATGTTCACGCAGTGGCTTATTCCGAAATCGAATCGCAGGACGAAACGCGCATTTCTTCGGGTGTCACTGAATTCGATCGTGTGCTGGGCGGCGGCATTGTTCCGGGAACGCTGGTGCTGATCGGCGGTGACCCAGGAATTGGCAAGAGTACGCTGTTGTTACAGGTTGCGGATCGTTTGAGCGAAAAAGAAGGGAGCGTACTTTACGTTTCCGGCGAAGAGTCTGAACGTCAAATAAAACTCCGCGGCGAGCGGTTGGGAATCAAAGCCAGGAATCTCTACCTGCTGCCCGAAACAAATCTGGAGAACATATTTCATGAGGTTGAGCGTCTTAATCCCACGGCGATAGTCGTCGATTCCATTCAAACTGTTTTCTCCGCCATGATTGAGTCGGCGCCGGGGTCTGTCTCCCAAGTGAGGGAAGCGGCGCACCAATTTCTCCTGTTGGCGAAGAATCGCACGATTCCGATTTTTCTAATTGGTCACATAACAAAAGATGGATCCATTGCCGGGCCGAAAGCGCTTGAACACGTGGTTGATACTGTTTTGTATTTCGAGGGCGAGCGTCATCATAATCACCGCATTGTGCGTGCTGTGAAAAATCGTTTCGGCGCGGCCAACGAGATTGGAATTTTTGAAATGACTGCAGCGGGGCTTGTGCCCGTCGCGAATCCTTCGCAAATGTTTTTGCAGGAGCGGCCGCAGAACGTGGCCGGGTCCGTTGTTACTGCTTGCATGGAGGGCACTCGACCTTTGCTGGTCGAGATTCAAGCGCTTGTCTCGGAAACAAAATACGGCACCGGGCGGCGCATGACCCAGGGTGTGGATCAAAACCGTGTTGCACTCTTGATGGCTATGCTGGAGAAGAGAGCCGGGTTGCAGATGTTGGGCGACGATGTCTTCGTCAACATAGCGGGCGGCCTGGAGGTGGACGAACCTGCCGTCGACTTGGGGGTTGTTGCGGCAATCGCCTCCAGTTTCAAAGGTGTTCCCATCGATTCACACACGGCCGTTTTTGGTGAACTCGGCTTAACGGGCGAGGTGCGGGGTACTACGCAGGCTGGAGTTCGAGCGCGCGAAGCGCAGGCGTTGGGTTTCAAAAAGGTTGTCATGCCCGGCTCAAATACTTCGGGTCTCGAGCGCCTGATTGGTGTGCGAGTTGTCGGCGTGAAATCTGTCGAAGAGGCGCTGGAAGAATTGTTTTAGATTGGACAAGTTTCCAGGAGGCGCAGCCTCCAAAGAAACTAAGAGTCATGGACGGAAAGGCAGAGCCTTTCCGCCCTGCAGGGTGGCAAAGCCGCTGTCGAACGCGACAAGAAGTTTAGAGTCCGAGCTTTAGCTTGCTGTTGGCGACACTAAACAATCTAAAGATTGGCCTCTGAACTACCGGCCTTTTTGATGCGCCCGCTTGTATTTGACGGCAATCAGAGCAGTTCCACCTGGTCACCTTTCGAAACCTTACCGCCGCTGATTACGTTGGCATAGATTCCCAGATTCTGGTCCGCATCCTTAACAATCGATCGCAACACAGTTGGATCTTTTGCTAGACCCGACTGCGCGTGAGTAGTCATCCCGCAGCGTGCGGTTGGTATCTCACATTTCAGCTTTACAGTGCCAATACGCAGCGTTCTGCCGGCCCACTTTGGTTCAACCAATCCTTCGACGCCATCCGCGGTCTGGACAAAGAAATTTGGACGGAACCGGCGCACGTCCCAAACGGCTGAGGCATTGCGTTTCGACATTGCCTCAAGAGAAGCGGTTGTGAGCAGGTGAATGGGAAAAGCGTCGAAGTATGTGCCGGGTGGAGAGGTAAACTCGAGCACCTCAGGCGGCAGAATTGAGATGTCAGGAATCGGCTCACCGGCTTCTCGACTAAAAACTTCGCGCAGAGCGACGTTCATGCTTCCGAAACTTGTCAGCGCCGGCAACATTGATCTGAAAGCGCCGTACTGGCTTAGGCGCCCCGCGAGACGCGAACTAAACTTCGCTCTGCGGTAATGAGATTTGTCGGTTGCAGGTTGAAGCGGCCACAGCGTTACGTCCTTTCCCAATACTCCAGACAAGCGATCATTCACGTCTGGGTCATCGCTGCGGACTGAGGAGCCATCCGGTAAGTCAATCTCGACGTGCGGAATTGAGGCGTCACCCGGTTCTTCTCGATATCGCGCGGCGCACTGCATCAACAGCGGAATTCGTTTTCCATTGGTTATTTCCCTCGCTACTTCATCGCGCAAGGCCCAGCCGCGATCGCCTGGAATTCCTAATGCCTGGACAGAACATTCGCTCAGCCTCTCACCGGCCATTGACTTCACCGGGTAGCGCCAGATTTGTTGAATCGTTCCTATAAGCATTCCGTAAACTCACGGGACGTTTCTAAACGGCGGGCTAGCACGCCGTCGCAGGAGGCGATTTTGGAGTGCGCTTACTGTCAGCGCTGTGGCGCCGCGCATAAAAGCGGCGACAAGGCGCCGCACTCCAAGTTTAAGAATTCTTTGCGCTCCTTTGCGAGTTCTTAGCGCCCTTTGCGGTTCGGTTCCTTTAATGAAATTCTATTGTTCGCCTCGCTAGTCTTTAATAGTAATCGTCGCAATCTGCCTTTGCCGCAGTAGCGCATTGAGTGCAGGCAGATCATTTTGCTTCAGCGCAACCCACTTTGCCAGTTGCTCATCGAGCAGTTGGCGGTAAGTGGTGACGGCCTCTATCGTTTGAGCAGTGGGCGCCGAATCGGCACCGTCAATTGAAGGCAGCAGTAAAGCAAAGGCTCCATTTAATGACGCGACCGAAATAATGCCAACTGGTGGCCACTGCCGCTCGACGGCGACCAATTCTGCGGCCCGCTTGTCCATAGCCTCTATCGCGCTAAGCACTGCCTTCGCATTCGCATCAGATGCAAGTTTCGTCTGCAATCCTTTGAACTGGCGGCGTAGATCGCTGATCTGCTCGACTGCCGCGTAGCTTTGGTTCATGGATTCGATAATCTTCATCTCCAGCTCAAGCTGTTGACTGAGCGCCGCGGTTGAAACGTCAACGCGAGGGTCCATCTTGACTTCCAATGACGCCGTGTAGCTGCGGCCAGCTGAAGTCACTTTCACCTGGTAAGTGCCGGGCAAAACCAGTGGTCCCTCCGGGACCATGCTGGCATCTTCGCCGTAAGCAACAGCGATACTATATCCATAGCGCAGCGATTGTGGACGTTCGTATCGCAAATCCCAGACGAAACGATTTAACCCTATATTTTTCGACAATGGTGCGGGTGGATTAAACCAATAAGTGGGAAATGCTTGTGTATCATCAACCTTCCGCTGAACGTCGTTAGTGGAAAACGTTCTTACCAGCTTGCCGGCGCCGTCCAGGATCTCCAGGGTGACTTCGCCGGGGGGCACGGAGTTCAAACTGTAGTCGATAATTGCTCCTGCGGGCGGATTCTTTCCTGCCGGCGTCTCTGGCGGCAGTGGCGTATCGTGACTCTCATTTTTTCGAATTCGAATCGTTGGAGCCGGTTGAAATAGATGCACATCCGTTCTCACGATCTGCGAATTCAATTCACGGAGAGGCGAGATGTCGTCGAGTATCCAAAAAGAACGTCCGTGTGTGGCAACGACAAGATCGTTACCTTTGATCACGAGATCGCGTACGGGCGTCACGGGAAGATTGAGCTGTAAGGGCTGCCAGAATTCACCATCGTCAAACGATACGTACACTCCTGTTTCAGTACCAGCAAACAGCAAGCCTTTCCGAACAGGGTCTTCGCGAACGGCGTGCACGTAAGCAGTCTCGGGAATTCCGTTTGTGATCCCGGTCCATGTCTTTCCAAAGTCGCGAGTTCGATAGACATAAGGCCTGAGGTCATCCATCTGATGCCGGTCGACAGCAGCATATGCGGCTGCGACATCGTGCGGAGATGCGTCGATTAGACTAATCATGCTCCAGGGTGCTAACCCGGGCGGCGACACTTCGTTCCACGTCTTGCCGTCATCTCTTGTCAGTTGTACTAGTCCATTATCGGTACCCACCCATAGCGTGCCTGCTGCAACGGGCGACGGAGCAATGGTATAGACAACGCCCATTGCGCCTTCCTCTTTTCCTCCGCTGCGTAATGTGAGGTCAGGACTAATAATTCGCCAGTTCTTGCCGCCATCAGCGGTTTTAAAGAGAAACTGCGACGCTTGATAGAGTGCGTGTGGCGCTTGAGGAGAGAAGGCGATCGCCGCGGTCCATGGATAACGATGCCGCACCTTCATTCCCACTTGCGCGGGTGTGGGCGATACATCTTCCACCTGCCCGGTCTTCGTATTAAAACGGTAAAGCTCGCCGCCGGTGCTTCCTCCATAAACAATCTGGGGATTCACCGGATCGGGAAGAATGTAGCCACTTTCACCCGCGCCGATCGGATGCCAATCACGAAATGTTATCTGTCCATAGTCGCTGCGGCTGATTACCGCCGCCGTCCCGCTGTCTTGTTGTGCGCCATAAACCCAGTAGGGAAACTGATTGTCGACGGCAACGTGATAGAACTGCGCCGTCTGTTGGTTGTACCAACTGCTCCATGTTTTA
>JALYTI010000192.1 GCA_030854375.1 Acidobacteriota bacterium
ACCGCTTGAAGAACGAAGTGTGTCCCAGAGTAATTTGATGCTGCGCACAAGATCAGAAGTTCTCGCCAGATACCTGAAAGAATCTCCGGGTCAACTGCGGACCAGCGTGCAGCAAGTGGCGGCAATTTCAGGCGGTGGCTTCCGCAACGCAGATATCCAATACGTCATTGGAGGCCCAGACCTCGAAAAGCTGACCAAATACTCCGACGCACTACTGGCAAAGATGAAGACGATCCCCGATGTAGTCGACGTTGATTCCACGCTGATCACGGGCAAACCTGAAGTACGGGTCGTTATCGATCGGGCGCGGGCCGCGGATCTGGGAGTCCGGGTAGCTGATGTCGCGCAAGCCTTGAACACGCTAGTAGCCGGCCAGAAGGTTTCCACATTTAACGCGGGCACAGATCAATACAACGTGCGCGTGCGCGCAATTGGCCAGTATCGAACGAGCGTCGAAGGCTTAAACCGCATGATTGTTTCTTCTTCCAAGGTTGGGTGGGTGAGTCTCGATAACCTGGTGCGCGTAGAAGAAGGCGCGGGTCCATCGGCGATTGATCGGCTTAACCGCCAGCGGCAGGTGACGTTATTGGCCAACGTGAAGCCGGGCGGCTCGCAGGCAGCCGTCATTCAAAAGATGAACCAGTTTGTGAAGGAAGTGAACGTCGAACCTGGTTACAGCACGGGTTTAGCTGGTCGGTCGAAGGAACTTGGTCGTGCGGGATATTATTTCATGCTCGCTTTCGTCCTGTCGTTTGTCTTCATGTACATGGTCCTGGCGGCGCAGTTTGAGTCGTTCATTCACCCAATCACAATTCTGTTGACGCTGCCGCTGGCAATACCATTTGGCATACTCGCATTGCTGCTCACCGGACAGACGGTAAACATTTTCTCCGGGCTGGGATTATTGCTTCTCTTTGGCGTGGTCAAGAAAAACGCAATTCTTCAAATTGATCACACGAATCAATTGCGTGCCCGGGGCATGGAACGATTGGAGGCAATCATTCGCGCAAACCGCGATCGGTTGCGCCCGATCCTGATGACTACTATCGCGCTGGTCGCCGGAATGTTGCCGCTGACAATCTCCAGCGGACCAGGCTCAGGCACAAACCGTTCGATTGGCGTGCTGGTGGTTGGTGGCCAATCGCTTTGTTTATTGCTGACGTTGGTTGCGGTTCCTGTTTTCTACTCCCTGTTCGACGATCTGGGCAGAAGCCGGGTTTGGGGACTCATTGGCGCGCAAGTGACCGGGGCCTTTGGTTGGGTGCGACGTAAGACCGCAGATGCGACGGCATCACTATTAACTTTAATTTCGAGGCATTAAATGATCGAGTTCGCGAACATTTCGAAAATATTCCTAACGCAAAACCTTCGGGTGTTAGTGACGATTTTGCTGTTGGGCATATCAGTAAGTTATGGGCAACAGATTACGCCAACACCGACACCTTCGCCCTCGCCCGAGGATTTGCAGGTGCCGGCAATCGCGCCCGAATTTCGCCCGGCGCAGAAACCTTTGCCGGAACTTGGGCGGGTCGGCGTCGACATGGATCGGCAGCGACCGCTTTCTCTCCGCGAGGCGTTGGCGCTGGCTCTGGAAAATAATAAGGACATCGAGGTTGCGCGGCACAACGTGAAGATCGCTGAGTTTGACCTAACAGCCTCGCGCGGCGCTTATGATCCGCGCCTAAACTCTTCTTCCTATTACGAACGTATTAAGACCCCGATTTCCAGTTTCCTCAGCGGCGGTTCAAATGGCGCCGTTACCCAAACGGATTTCACCGGGACCGCCCGACTGGAAGGTCTGTCGCCGAAACTCGGCGGCAACTACCACCTCGATTTTTCGTCAATTAGATCGACGACGGACAGTGTGTTTTCGGCGCTCAATCCGCAGTACCCGACAGCTTTAACCTTAAGTTATACCCAACCTCTCGTGCGAGGTTTACGATTTGACAACAATCGCAGATTAATTGAGATCGCCAAGAAGAACCTTTCGCTGACGGATGTGCAATTCCGCCAAAGAGCTATCGAAACCATCACCGGCGTTCAGCGCGCCTACTGGGACCTGGTATTCGCGCTAAGAAATTTGCAAGTTCAAAAGGACGCCCTACGCGATTCCAAATCCCAGCTCGAACACAATCAGCGTTTGGTTTCAGAAGGTGCATTGGCACCTATTGATGTTGTCGCGGCTGAAGCTCAGGTAGCAGGTTTCGAACAAAGCCTTTTCCTCTCCCTAGAAGAAGTAGCTCGATCCGAAAACAATTTGAAGAATCTTATCGCTGAAAATCGCCAGGCAGACCTTTGGAATCTCGCAATCGTTCCTACTGATGCGGTGGATCTGGTTACGCCGGATATTTCATTGCCGGAAGCGTTAAGAGCGGCGATGGACAATCGACCAGAGTTGCAACAGTCGAACTTAGCGAAAGACATTAATCAGATCGATCAGAAGTACTTTCAAGAACAAACGAAGCCTGCGATTGATCTCGTCGGCAGCTACGGCATGGTTGGTTTGGCGGGTTCGATCAATGGTTCTGGTAATAATCCCTTCACTGCTTCGAGTGCACAACTGCGCGAGCGCGTTGACCTCCTATCGCGTCTTAACGGACTTGAGCCTTTGCCTGCTCAGCCGCCGCAGGTTATCTCTCCGAACTTAATCGGGGGTTATAGCCAGTCTTTTCAGAATCTCTTAGGCAACCGCTACACTAATTTCCGGGTGGGTGTGCAAATTAATCTACCACTACGAAACCGGACGGCGCAGGCGCTACTAGGGCGCTCGCTTGTTGAAGGGCAGCGCATTGCAACACAGCGCGAACAACTGGAGCAGTCAATTCAGGTTGACGTAAGGAATGCGTTGCAAGTTTTGCGCAGTGCCGAGGCGCGTTTGCACGCAGCGGGTGTGGCGCGGCAGGCAAGCGAACAGCAATACCAAAGCGAACAAAGAAAACTCGATGCCGGACAGTCAACCGTCTTCTTAGTCCTGGAGCGCCAAACGGCTTTAACTACTGCACGCGGAAATGAGCTACGCGCTCAAACCGACCTCAACAAAGCAATCGCTGAATTAGAGCGCGCAACGGGTAATGCGCTGACAACTCACAACATCGTCGTGCGCGTGCGCTGAGAAGTTACGCAAACTGCGCTCGGTTGCGTTGCGAGCCTGCATTTTTGGTTCGAGCAAGGTGTGAAAGCCGGCGCAGCCGTAGGCAGCAGAGCAAGCTGGCAGATAAAGTTGTCAGCTTGAGCATCGGCTGTCGCAATCCCGGAAGGACACGCGCAAATGGACGAAAAACAGTTTCTCGAAACCTGGGACATTCACAATCGCATCAATCTTTATCTTCTCGATGCAGTTGAGCCTGCGGCGTTATCCAGCTTGTCGGCCTCGAAAGGGCGAAACGTCGGCGAGCAGTTTGCCCACATTCACAACGTGCGTCTGATGTGGTTAAAGGCAGCTGCCCCCGAGCTGTTGGCGGGGTTGGTAAAAATCGAAAAAGAGCAGGCCCTTGAAAAAAAACTCTTGCATAAGTCGCTTACGGAATCGGCCAGGGCCATCAAATTACTACTGGGCCAGGCCGCAGCTGGCGGTGGCAAGATTAAGGGTTTCAAGCCTCACGCGATGGCTTTCCTGGGTTATCTCATTTCCCATGAGTCTCATCACCGCGGGCAAATAATCCTGTCGCTAAAGCAGGCTGGTAAAGTTCTGGAGAAGAAGATTCTGTACGGGATATGGGAATGGGGCGTGAGGTGAAAATTCTGCCGGCTGGCTAAACCACTTTCTCGAGGATCTTGAATGCTCCGTACAAGAACACTAGAACAAGAATCGTCGCACTGATGTACCAGAGTCTCAACCTTGTATGACAAGCCGGGCAGCGGGTCCGTGCCCAACTCGCATGCCTGCCACACATTGGACACCTCATACGCTTATCCCGAAGCTCCTGCGTAAAATGGCTGCACAGTTCTGAGTTTTTATGCGCCGCGCAAATTACTTTACCACACGATACCCCTGGTCTGTTTTTCAATTCAAACTAACTTAGCCGAGACATTTCCTTGTTCTGAGAGCGACGAGGTATGAACTTTGCTCTCAGGGGAACCCATTGGATAAATCTGTTCTGGAATAAAACAGCAAGATATTGAGCGCGCATGAATAACTCAGGCACAAAGTTGGGCGTAAGAGCCGTTATGAAAAGCGTGAGCCGGAGTGTTGTGGTTCTTTGCGTTGTTTCCCTGGGTTTCAGCGGAACGTATTCTTCTGCCCAAACGCGCAGTCGAATATCCGCAAAGCGCGAGTCAGGCCTACCATCGCCTTTGACTGGTGTTTATCGTATAGACATACCAGCCAGCGACAAACTTTATTCCGTTGTTGCAGGCGCTTCCAGTAACCTTCCTTTCGGCGAGCAGCAGCGCTTTTTCATTGACCTGGCAGTGCGTCTTACTCCGCCTGATCTACTTGCCATAGAAAGACAAGGAGCCCGCGTAAGCATTGGCTCATCTCGCGCTCCTCGAGTCATGTTTATCGCAGATGGCGTCGCTCGTATCGGTCGCGCGGGTGATGGTCATCTTATCCATTCGCGCCTAACCTTCGAGAACACCAGATTGGTTTTCAGTTCCAGCGGCAGGACTGAAGACAACTTCAGCGTAGTTTTTGACTCCATTGAGAACGGGAAGCGTTTGCGGGTCACCCGACGCATATCGGCCGAACAGCTAAATGAACCCGTGGTCATTGAAACGATCTACAATAAGATCTCAAATGTTGCGCGATGGGACCTCTACGGTGAAGCGCAGATAGCGAGTAAGAATCAAGCGGCTGCTTCACCCGAGCCGCCGGCAGAGTCACCTGCAACCGGAAATGAACGGTCTCAGGCGGGCATGCTTCGCGCGGCCCTTGCTGAATGGCTGGATGCCACCAACAAGCGTGACATCGATAGACAGATGTCGTTTTATATGCCTGAACTCAAGGCATTCTACCTCACCCGTAATACGTCCCGTGCTTACGTGCGCGCGGAGAAGGCGAGCGTCTTTGCAACGGCCAGCCTGATCGACATACGCGCAGAGGAACCTGAGATCATATTTCAGGACGGCGGACGCACGGCAATCATGCGTTACCGAAAGAAATACAGGATTGATAACGGGCCCCGAAGTCGTCGGGGCGAGGTGATTCAAGAACTACGGTGGCATCGGATGGACGCAGGCTGGAAAATTTTCAGCGAACGTGACATCAGAGTTTTGCGCTAAAGGCTCAATCGCGAGAGCGGGAAGGTTACGGCCTACCATGCTTTATCCGCAGGACAAGCCATAAAGGCCAATGGTCCGATAGTCCAATCTTACGATTTACTCCGTAGCTCGTCTCCTCGACATTTCTGAGCCAAATCCAGTCGAGCTTTAAGTCGACAGAAACAAATAAGATCTTTCTGAAGAATGTTGGCTGATCGTCAAACGGAGTGTGAAAACTTTCGGCCGCAAAGAGTTTGAATGTTTTGGCGACAGCCTCGCGTTCCCATGTGTTGAGATCGC
>JALYTI010000193.1 GCA_030854375.1 Acidobacteriota bacterium
ATGCAGTAGAGCGTTGGGTACTGGTTCAGTTTGAGCACGCTTCAATCTTGCTTTCAGTTCTCATTCACATGCGGCTTCAGCCCGGTGGACGGGGCTTCACAGTGTCTGAACCGTTTAGACGGTTTCCCGCGTTTCGGCCCTGTGACGGAAAAGCAAGCCGTTGAACCGGTTCCGAGATTTTATGGCGACCACGCGGCCACCGGGCTGAAGCCGCGGTGAGAATGAAAGTTCAATGCAAAATTTGTTTTCCTTGGGTTGCTCATACTGAACCAGTACCTAGAGCATTCGGCTCGACGTCGATTTGTTATGTGCTGACGCTATCCAGCAAATTGCGCGCTCAATAATCACAGGGTGAGATCAACGCGGGCGACGGCGCCCGCACAGTATCACGGAATTTGACGGACCTTCGTCGCAGGGCTCCTACCCTCGCTTCAACCTCTTCAGGCGAGAGTAATCTCTTTGCCTCATGGAAGACCCAATCGATGTCTTCTCGGTATTGCCGTACATCCTTGGATTTCACGGTCCCATCCTTGATAAACCAAAGATTAAAATTTATCGACATGAGAGATCGCGGGTAATACTGCCCGCCGTGGTCGGCCAGAGCTTTGCCGTCGATGAAATACTTCACCTTTCCATCAGAGACTTGTGTGGTCAATGTATGCCACCCGGCTTTGCTTCCGCTGGTGGTATTAAAGACGTTATCTTTCTTCCAATTCGGCTCGGGGCTGAAAGTTCTCCAGGAAGTCACAAACAATGTGGGTCCCTCGCTGCCCCAGCCGCCATTCGGCAGATACTCGAAATCAAGCTCGCTGTAGTCGGGATCCATGGGCGCCTTCAATGGGCTAATGGCGTAGAAGCTCTCCACGAGTTGATCGCCGCTGGGCCCGTCTGTCGGGATATCAACAAAGCGAACACGAGCAGCATAAGTGCCCTCCAGGTATTTGCGTTGGTGGCAAATCTGGGCCTGATAGGTATTAGCGCCGGTGCCATCGGTGGAAGAGGTCATGCGCAGTAGACGATTGCCTCGCTGATCCGGGTCGCCAAGAAGTGACACTCCCTTGTTTCCCCAAGTTGCGCCCGGCACTCCTGGCCACCCTGCCGCAGTGCGAATGATCTAGCCGTGTTTGGCTAGTTGCTTGTAGTTGGAATAGTTAAAATCATCAAAGAGTGTTTGTGACGGTAGCTCTGTGACTGGAGCCATCTGCGGCGAAACAGATGTTTGCCCGCTGGTTAGGTGCCGCGCACGTGGAGGAGCAGAGGTTAATGGGGTGATTGAAGCAGGAACAGCACTTCCTATCGCAATCAGAAGACTGATGCTAAATACAGTCTCAAATAACATCACAGGAATCCTCCCTTTGGAGTGCGGCGACTCTTTGGAGTGCGGCGACTCTTTGGAGTGCGGCGACTCGGCGCCGCTTTGGTCTGAGGCGGCTTGACGCCGGTGTTTCGGTAGACTCAACTCCACCGCGGCCGCGACAAGTCGCGACCGACCAAAGCGCTGACAAGTCAGCGCACTCCAAAAAGGCGCCGCTTTGGTCTGAGGCGGCTTGACGCCGGTGTCTCGGCGGTCTCAACTCCACCGCCGCCGCGACAAGTCGCGACCGGCCAAAGCGCTGACAAGTCAGCGCACTCCAAACAGATACAATCTCTGAAATCAAACCAGTCCCATTTGGTCTTGATTGTTGGTTACGTAGCCCAACGAATCAGGATTCTTTCCCAAGTCTCCGCGGCCGTCAAGCGTCTGGATCACGCCGCTAATCAAGAAGCGGCCCTGTGTAATCTGCGTAATCTGCGGATTATGATTCTTCCTGCGTTTGATGGCCCATTGACAGTAGGAAAACAGGTGGTTCAAAATGCGCCCAACTCGCACAACAACCAACCTAAGAAAGTAGAGGAAAGAACGTCATGCCTTCCATCTCAGGATCCTTTTCAGGAAAAATCACGCAACAGTCTGGATTGCCCCTTAATGACCAACCCAACCACCTACTCGGTATTGCCGAGGTTGACGGTACGCAGAACTCTCCCGATCCGTTGTGGAACAACTCCAGGATTACATACTGGGGCATTAACGACTTGCTCAACGGCGAGGGCTCGCAAACCGGTTACTTCAACAACCTCCATCCTGACGGAGGCAGAGACTTTGGAACATTCGAGGGCAAAGTCTCGTCGGCAGGTGGCACGATGACCGTCGAAGGCACTTATAAATTCACAGGCGGCGATGGTCAATACCGCGGCCTTACTGGCGGTGGCACGTTCAAGACCGTGGCAAAATCGGACACCGAGGTCGAAGCCACGTGGAACGGTGCTTACGAACTGGCCAAAGCGCAGGCGGGCTGAGCAGGAACAGGGTCTGGGACGTAGCCTGCCAACATTTCGGAGTTCTAGTCCGCGGAGCGGACGCGAGCATAAAGTCTTCCACCCCAGCCTGGGGCGTAAGCCCCAGGATCAAAGCCACCAAAAACAATTCAGCCCGCGTAGCGGGCGATAGCGGTTGCGTCAACGGCTATCGCCCGCTGCGCGGGCTACGGATTATTTTCAACGGCCGGTTCCTGGGGTTCCGCTATGCTTCACCCCAGGCTTTATGCTGTCGCCCGCTCCGCGGGTTCGCAACTCTTTCCTCAACCTGGTCTGTCTGATCACTGACCACTGCTCACTGCTCACCGCTCACCGCTCACCGCTCACTGCTCACCGCTCACCGCTCACTGCTCACCGCTCACTCTAACTCACAGGCGTTTCTTGATAAGAAACGATCTGCCACTTGCCTCCACGGTTCACCCACACCTCGGTAGAATATACGGGTCCAAACTGTTTTCCATCGTAAGACCCTTTGAGGTCGCATTTGTAACGAAGGATAGCCACATCCTTTGTCACCCACGTAACCTTCGGCTCATCGATCGTGTAAGACTCGATGGTGAGCTTGTCGATGGTATCGATGTCCTGTTTGAGGTTGGAGGCTCCGGCCTGAGTATAGGACACATATTCCTTGGCGGTGAGTGCTTTCATCGCCGCAGTGTTTCTACTCTTATAAGCCTCCCACGTGGCTCGAGAGTTATTTATGATCATTTGGTCGGAGGCCGCACGTTTGGGCTTTGACTTCGCGGTTGCGCCGGTCGGGGCGCCGGAGAGACTTGCAACTGCTAAAAGGGTAATAACGATAAGGGGGAGGGTCTTTCTCATGGTTCAATCCTTTCGAGTGGAAAGCTAATTTACCAACATTGATTGCTTAGGCAGTGTCGGTGCGGCGCAACTTATAGTGTCAACGGATAACCAAGTCAAGGCACGTTGCTGCAGTCGTGAGAGAGGCTCCGGCTGCGCAGCGCGAACAAAGAAGGCGAATCCACAGATTACGCAGATTACACAGATTCAAATACGGCTTTATGGCAAAGGAAAAAGCGTCTCACGGCCTCTCAGGTTGGGGTTAACTCCGTGCCTTAGCGTTTGCCGATCTGTGTAATCTGCGTAATCTGCGGATATGACGTTGCAGTTTCAATTCTTCGACGACGCGGGTGATGAGCCCGCGCTGAAACCTCTTCGAGGGCTTCCGGTATAGGCCCGAGCGCCTCCCAGTCGTTCGCGCGGATGTGGCGGATGTGCTGAGCCATCGGCGCCGAGTTCATGGTTATCTCGGGGTGATTATGCTCACCCATGATAGCCGGCGCCTCCAAACAAATCGTGCGGTAACAGAGGGCAGCGCCCTCGGCACTACCAGCTACGATACCGATGTGTTGGGTCACGATCTCTTCGCCTCCGCCACTCTAAAGACGTCCGGAACTATTGCGGGGAGCATCTAACTACACGTACGCATTGCGACTCCCCATAATATTCTGGTTTGCCGTCGTATGCATCAGCTGATTCCGCCGAATGGTGCTGCAGTTGGGGCGTGAGGTCAGTACCACCACGCGGTAGCGGGTGGGTCGTTCCATTGCCACTTCGATTCTTTGATCAGGACCGATTTTGGCATTACGACAATCGCATGGGGCAATCTAAGAACCCACCCGCTACCGCGTGGTGGTACTGACTTCATTCCCAAAGAGGTGTGCGGTATTTGACTGTCAGTTGTTGCCTGTCATATGTTCCCTAAGGTGAAAGATCACTGCCGATGACATTCTCCCGAAGAAGTTATGTCGGGTGTCCGGCGCGAACTAAAGTGTAATCGTCGAGACGCGCCTATCACATGACCGGACAGAAGCTGAAAATGAAATCTCTTCTCATCATCTGTTTACTTCTGATTTCAACCGCGGCAATCGCGAGCGCACAACACAGCAGAAAGCATGAGGCGTCTCTTACAGTCGCGCAAACGAGAGAAGCCGAACGCCGACTCTCCGGCATGGGCTACTGGACCGGCGCGGTCGACGGACTTTTTGATCCTGCGACACGGTCGGCATTGATCGCCTTCCAGAAATGGGAGGGCCGCCCTATTACTGGCCAGCTTACGCTCGATGAGCTCGAGGCCATTCGCACCAGCACTTCGCCTAAAGCCAGGGAACTTGGGTACGACCATGTTGAAGTGGATCTAGATCGTCAGGTGCTACTGATGGTCAACGACGAAGGTAGCGTCAGAGTTCTTCCTGTCTCTACGGGCAGCGGCCGACCGTTTATCGACGAGGGTCAGACGAGCATAGCCTACACACCCCGCGGCAGGTTCATTGTTTATGACAAGGTCGTCGGTTGGGAGAAGGGTCCGTTTAGATCGATGTATTACTCCAATTACATCAGCGGCGGCGTGGCGATTCACGGAAGCCCTACCGTCCCCATCCAACCGGCGAGTCATGGTTGTATTCGCATTCCAATCTTCGCCGCTCCTAAAATGAGCAAGCTACTGCCGGTTGGAACCATCGTGCTGATGTACGATAAGCTCTCGTTCGTCTCGGGGAAGCCCTGGGCGGAGAACGACAAACTCAAACAAGCTGCCCTCCTTTGGAATAGAGTCGTCGATAATTAACTCGTAACTCTTTTGTCGGGTCCGTCCCACCCTCAATCCCGCGACCTGATCTCGTCAGCTTGCCTGAGGCTTACTTATTTTTCCTGGTTTCCAGATGTAGTCCACGACTTTTTTTTGGGTATGTCAGAAACTTAACCCTTTCACCAATGTTCGGGTACTGATGAAGTTTGAGTGCTGCGCTTAGTGCAACGATCCGGTCCATGAGGTCAGTACCACCACGCGGTAGCGGGTGGGTTCTTAAAGGGATATAGGCTGACCGAATGCAACCGACCCACCCGCTACCGCGTGGTGGTACTGACAACGAGTCACACGTTAACAACGAAAACGAAAAGGACTGGTAGGCGCGTGGGGACTTGAACCCCAGACCTCTGCCGTGTCGAGGCAGCGCTCTACCAACTGAGCTACGCGCCTATACCTACCTGCTGATTTAGAAAGAACTAAAACGAGGCCCGAAAGTAACAAAGGGTCAAATTGCTGTCAAGGAGACACGTCGAAGACGGTACGAAGTTCCAGAGTTCAACCTTTAGGTTGTGGTCTTCGGCAGCGGCAAGCTAAAG
>JALYTI010000194.1 GCA_030854375.1 Acidobacteriota bacterium
GTTACAAAACTCAAGCGACTCCCACGTAGGCCAGATTCAAATCGATTGACTGAGATGGCTGAGGCGTGGCGGCCGTATCGTTCAGTGGCGGCGAGAATGTTGTGGCAGTATTACCTGGCAAAGCTGCACGGCGAGCCAGCTCAGAAACCCTAACCCTGTTCGGTTGTCAAAAGCGGCGGGCCAGTAAGAAAGCGGACCTACTTGGAGATAGACGAGGCCGAGGTGACGAGCCGCGACGACATTGTGAAATCACTCGCCACCGGCACGTTCTCCATCGTTAGCTCAATCAAGCGATCCACAACCGCGTTCAGGTCGTCTGTCTCGGCGAAGACGCGGAGCTGCTCTTCAGCTGAAGTGCGCCGCTCAAGAATCGTGTGGATGTGTTCGATCTCCTTGCGTGATCCCAGCTCGTCCACCACGTCGTCAATGAAGTCAAGCAACTCGAGCACTAGATCGCGCGTTGGCACTTCTTTCTGTTTGCCGAAGTCGATCATCTTACCGTCAATTCCCCAGCGAACAGCCCGCCATTTGTTCTCCTGAATCAACATACGACGGTACAAGCGAAAACCAAGGTTCTTATCGATCAGTTTCGTAAGCTTGGCCACAATCGCCTGAAACAAAGCGGCAATTGCAATTGTGTCGTCGACGCGCGTGGGAATATCGCAAATGCGAAACTCCAGTGTCGGGAAAAACGGGTGAGGGCGCAGATCCCACCATATCTTTTTGCCGTCGTTGATGCACCCCATCCTTACGAGCAGCTCGACATACCTTTGGAAACTGCCGTACGAATCGAAGTGATCAGGAATGTCCGTACGTGGAAACTGTTTGAAGACCTCCGTGCGATATGATTTAAGTCCCGTGTTGTGGCCCATCCAAAACGGCGATGAAGTTGTCAGGGCCAGCACGTGCGGTAGGAAGTAACGCGCGGCATTCATGATGTGAATCCGGCGTTCCGGATCCGCAACTCCAACGTGAACGTGCAGGCCAAATATCAGAAGTGAGCGGGCGACGGTTTGTAGCTCCTGGACCAGGAGCTCGTATCTCTCATCATCGTAAATCTTCTGGTCCTGCCAGCGCGAAAACGGATGAGTGGAGGCGGCAACAATTACCAGTCCCGTCTTTGCTGCCAGTGCCGAGATGATGCTGCGCAAGCGGGTGATATCTGCTCGGGCTTCCTGGATGTTTTTGCAAATGCCGGTGCCGACCTCAATCATCGACTGGATCATCTCGGGCTTGATCTGCTCACCGAGAATCATTTTGCCTTCATCGAAAAACTCGGATACGTGCGAACGTAGCTCCCGCGACTTCGGATCGACAATCTGAAACTCCTCCTCGATGCCTAATGTGAACTGATCGAACATAAGTTGCTCTTCCTACCTGGAGGGAACCTTCAACTTATCAAGCGTCGCTTAATTGCGCGCCAGTCGGGTCTGACTTCGCCGACGAACTCGTGCCAAAAATGCTTGAAAGCGGTAATCGGCGAATGTAGCGGGCTGTAAAGATCGAAGTGAACGTACCACTTTTGGGGCGTTTCTTCCAAATACAGAAGATGCAGGGCCGCGTCGGCCCGGCCCTTTTCGTAAAAAGCCCCCTTCGTGTCACGATGATTTGCCAGACGGCGGGTGAAGTCCTTGCGTTGCGATAGCGTGGATTCCATCCCTGGCGAAGCCGTAAATTCCATGCCGACTCCGCCTTCTCCGTAAACGTTAGTAATGGTTTCTACGTCTTGCCAAAGACCCTTTGGCAGCAAGCGGGAAAGGATCAATAACAGCGCCTCTTGCTTGTCGATTGCCAGTGAGTTGAACGCTTCTTCATCGCCTTTTGCGCCCCAAAGGCCGGATAGTTTGCCTTTCAGAGCGTCGCGTGTGTCATCCGAAAGGTCCGACCATTGAAGCTGAATTAGTTCTGAAGTCGAATCAGCCACTTCCAAGTTCGCGTTCGATCAAGCCGCGGTTCTCCTCCGACAAGCTTTGGAATCGAAGACCCACGCCACGCCCGGGATTGCTGTAGACCACCTCGGCGTTTGCAACAAGTTGTTTTCCACCTTCCAGCGGTATGCGAACAAGTAGTACGGAGCCTTCCGGTAAGTTGGCTTGCGTATTCATGTAAAAGCCGCCAGGGCTGATGTCCTTGGTGCTGGCCACACCGGTTGCGTCCTTGCCATCAAAGAACACGTCGACGATTAATCGTGAGCGATCATAGCGGCGGCGCTCTTCCGGTCCTTCCAGACTTTCCTCCAGCTCATCAACCACGAGAAAGTCTCCTTCTGAATAAGTATTCGACGCGTAGCGTCGGTAATGAATTTAGCCCGGCGTTTCAACCGGGGTCCCTGCGCGGGCAGCCCGCGTGGGGTGGTAGCGCCGGGGAAAAGTGAACGAGCGGTCGCGTCGCGTAGCGACGCCTGAAATTAGAGCTAGACTCAATCGTCGCTACGCGACGAGAAACGCGAAGACCCGATCCCGGCGTTCAAACGCCGGGCTAAACTCATACCGACACTACGCGTCGAAGACATTATCAGAATTTCTAAGGTTTATCGGACACTTTCAATGAAACTATACCACTACGACTGTTTCCACCGTTCGAACCCAACCAGCAAACAAACGGTAGAACTCTGAACTACTTTTTTTCGCTAATGATAAACGTAGGGACCATGCCGCCTCCGGAGCTTACATTTGCCAGTTCCGTAAACGAAAGGCGCGTGAAGGCTGATCCTACTTTTCCGTTAAAAAGCAGTGGGTCGAGGTCTACGAGCTGTTCCGCGAATTCAATCGTCCCGTCGTCCCTCAACGCCGGAAACGTCTCGCGCGCGGTAGGCACGCGCTCTTGTGCAATGTAATCGCCATTTTGGAGCGCTTCGCGCAAGGCTTCATCCCACTTAACCTCGTCGGCATTCCAACCAATAGTAATTCCGTGTCCACCATAATCGTCATTCGGTTTCAAAACGAGCTTTTCTCGATTCGCCTTGATGTATTCGAGAAGATCGATTTGTTTCCCCAAGTAGTCACTTTTGCCGGCTCGAACAAGTCGGGTCCAGGGCACATGTTTGCTAATCGCCTCTTGCTCCTCTGGAGAGAATAGGTCGGCTCGGCGCCGATCGGTTAGAACGGCGAATAGAGCTTTTTTATGGATCAGCTTCGAGCGAAAACTGTTGACCATGCAGATTACACCCGCACGGTAGGCATCCACGAGTGCCGGATACTCATTCATGATGGGAAGATATTCATTAACGAGCAGACGTTTGTACACGATATCGATCTGGAAATCGCCAACCCGCAGACGGTCATTATCAAACTCTAACTGCTCCGGTGAACAGATTATCGAGGGGTAACCTTCCTGCTCGAAAAATTCCTTGAAGAGTTCAAACTCGCTCTGCGTAGGCCGGCCGGCAAGGTCAACAATCGCAATTTGAGGCACGCTATCCGGCTTGCGACCGAGAAACTCTTCATAAGAATCAAGCAGCACCTTCAGCATGAAGCCACGACCGTATAACGGGCGAACATTGTAGACCTCGGCAAACTTCTTCATTACCGGAAGTTTGGAGAAAATATCGTAAGCGGCGTCGACGTAGGCGATGCCGGCCGGACTTTCACCGTTGAGCTCAACAAAACTGTAGGCCTTATCAGTAAGAAATGAGTCGAGCCTGGCTGTCGGAGAGACGGCGCGATAACCCGGATCGATAGTGATTAGCTCCCGCTCGATTGGGGTAAGGCCTAGATCGTCAATAATCGATCCGTCGCCGATGGCTGCGTCCTTAACCTTCTGTATCGCCGACCAGACTGTTTCGCAGATACGGGAGATACGCGCAAAGTCCTCTTCCGTAACAAAGTGTGGGCGCAAATAAGGTGAAAGCCGGCGCCCTCCAAAAATCAATCTGGAACGTTCGAGACCTTCATCGAGCATCGCGCGAGACGACTCGGCGAGACTATTGTCGCGGAGTAACTCGTGATAACGCGAAACTGCGTCATGCGACATAAGCGTAGGCAAGATTGTTTGGACGCGACTAGACACTTCAACAAAGTTGGGCTTGTCCGGACATTCTGCAATTTGTGAGGGAGTTAGAGTATCACAGCAGGTCCAAAGGCAGGAACGACTGGGGAGTTAGGATGGAACTTATTGCTTGGTATTAACCTTGGCCGTCAGCACCAGCTTTTGTTTATTACGGACGATGCTAAAAGTGGACTTGCCGCCCGGATTGTTCAAGAGTTCCATGGGTAAGGAACCGGGCAAGAGCTGCTGCCCATTGATAGATTCAATCACATCACCGGGCCGCAGACCTGCTTTGAAAGCGGCGGTTGTGGGCTGAACGGAAACAACGAGTAGGCCGCCAGTAGCGCCAAACCGAAACGCAACTCTGGGCTTGAGGGCGATGCTTTCTATACCAAGGGCAATCAACGAACCGGGCCAGGAAGCTTTCGGAGGTTGACCCTGTATGAATCTCCAGCGAAAGAAAGGTTCCGGCGATTCGCTCAGCTTAATTTCGAAAGCCTCAGAATCAAGTCCCCCGGGCCGAGCGACGGTAAAATGAACCTCGCTTCCTGACCCTGCTTCATCCAACAGCCAGGAAAGGTCGTCGGCGTTTCGCACGTCTCCGTTATTAACTCTTAAAATAACGTCGCCCGGTTTCAAATTAGCAAACGCCGCGGGACTGTGCGGAGCAATGGAGGTGAGCAGAATGCCCTGGCGCTTCTCGGCCAGCGAACGCGCGCGCTCGAGCTGCCAGCCACCGCGCAAGATCCGGTCGAGGGAAACAGTACCAATGGGTTCGCCCCGAATCCCGAGCCAGGGTCGCGGCACGCTGGCTTGTTTCTCAATGACCCGCTTTGCCGCACTGCGCACCAGAGCCACCGGCACTATTGTCGCTTCGGCATCCTCTACTGCGTCGACGATTCCGAGTGTCTCACCTGAGTCATTAATCGCAATGGCACCGATATTCGCCGGCGACAATTTCGCCGACGAGATCTTCAGGCGCGCAATTCCTCCCGACGGGGAGCGCCTCACGTTGACGACCCACGCTTCCGTTTCCCCGATGCGAACGTACATTGGACTCCGCGCATTCGATTCGAAGTGTGAAGCGGGCTCGGGACCAATGAGACGAAGCCGTTGGCCCACGCTAATGGTCTCTTCTTTGGAATCGACGGTTTTGGGAAGCCCATCGCCGTTAACCACGATCACTGAAAGACCAGTTAGCCCATCCAGACCAATGTACCGTCCTAAAAGTTTCTTGCCGTCTCGCGTGATGATCTTTAAATCGGCTGGCTCAAGAAGATTTCCGTCAAAAGGGACTACGGGAAATCGAGGAATGGCCTCCGGTGGGCCAGCTGGTGCCGGCATGGTTTTCCCTGGAGTGTTATTCGGTGGAGATGCTTCGAGAGGCGCAGGCGCTACCGGCGCGAAAGGAATTGGCGGCGGTGGCATCTCGGCTTCCGCTTCAGGCAGCCACGCAGCGATCGTCCGGCCGTCGTCCAAAGCGAGTCCAGCTATCACATTCGTGTGGACGT
>JALYTI010000006.1 GCA_030854375.1 Acidobacteriota bacterium
CGCCACCGGCGTCGTCGACGACCTCCCGCAGATTGAAGGGTTAGCCGAATTATATGGGAGAAGCGTGTTTCATTGTCCCTACTGCGACGGCTGGGAGATGCGCGATCAGCCACTGGCAATCTACGGAAAAGGAGAAAATGGCTCTGGTCTGGCGCTGGAAGTGACCTTATGGAGTAAGGATCTCGTGCTTTGTTCGGACGGGCCGTCCGAGTTGTCTGACCCGGAACTTGACCGGCTGGCTCGACATAAGATCAGAGTGTGCGACGACAAGATTGCCCGACTTGAAGGTCGCGATGGCGTGTTGCAGCACATTGTGTTTGCAACCGGAGAATCACTCGCGCGGCGAGGGATGTTCTTCAGTACTGGCCAGCGGCAAGCCTCTAATCTGCCAGAATTACTCGGGTGTGAGTTTTCAGAACAAGGGTGTGTTAAGACTGGCGATTATGAGACGACGAACGTGCCCGGCCTATATGTCGCCGGAGATGCATCGCGCCTGGTTCAACTTGTGATCGTCGCTGCTTCAGAAGGAGCACAAGCGGCTTTTGCTATCAATAAGGAATTGATGAAGGAAGATCTCGACTAGCGCTCTCCTGCGGCTTGCGCGCGAGTCCCCCCGCCTCTGAGGGGGTGATGCAGAATTGAGAAGATTTAAAGCGCCAAAGGCGCTTAATACAGGAACACTTGTTTCTGTTTACCGATATCACATTTGGTTCTAGTGCGCGCAGCATTAAACCGGCTCTTCGCGAATGACGTCGGTCGGTTTTTTATCCTCGCGCAAACCCTGAAAAGACGGATGCCGAATCGAACCGTCAGCAGTCCATTCGGTAAACTCGACTTCCCCTACCAGCTGAGGCTTGGCCCAATGCGCTTCACGTAATCCGGGATCCTTTGGCTTCGTCGCGAAAGGCATTTGTGTTTGCGAAATTCGATCAAGCTTTTTCTGAAGTTCCAGCCGCTGTTTTATGCTAAACCCGGTGCCTACACGACCCGAATAAACCAGTTTGCCTTTGTCGTAGACCCCCAGTATCAGTGAACCAAAGCCCGGAAACCCCTTCTTGGAAGGCGTGTAACCAGCAATAACAAATTCCTGGCGCTTGATACATTTGGTCTTCTGCCAACTTCGTGCGCGGGTTGACTCGTATGGTGAATCGGCAAGCTTGGAAACTATTCCTTCGATGCCGTACTCGCAGGCTTGTTTGAAAAACGGTGCGCCGTTACCTGCGACATGATCGCTGTATCGCAGCGGCCCTTTTGCCCTGTTGGATTTACCCGAGGCGAGTAACTCTTCCAACAGGGCCTTTCGTTCTCTCAGTGGGGTTTGTTTGAGGCTGAAGCCATCTAAATAGATGAGATCGAATAGATGGAAAACAAAAGCTGTCGCGCCGCCCTTTCCCATTGACTGCTGCAGCTGCTGAAAACTGCTGCGGCCCGCTTTATCCTCAACTACGATTTCGCCATCCAGGATGGCGTTAGTTGCCGGAAGTTTTCTTATGGCCGTGGCGAGATTGGGGAACTTCGCGGTCCAATCTTTCCCATTGCGACTCCAGAAATGCACCTCGCTAAGACTCAAGTGGCACACCATGCGATAACCGTCAAACTTTAATTCATGGAACCACTCTTCTCCCTCCGGCGGTTTTTTGACGAGCGTCGCGAGCTGAGGCGGAACAAACTCCGGCATTGAAGCTTTTCGCGCCCCGGTAACTTGTTTTATTCGTTTAGTCGTAATCGTGGCCAATGACACTCCCGTTCGAATCGTTTAGATGGGGCTAACAGTTCAAACGCGACTAAACTCTCGTCAGTGTTTGACGCTTAATCGTACTACTGAGAAGCATCGCGCGACTATCATGTCACGCGATGCTTTTTAGTATTAACGCCTGCTACAATCCCTCGCGTCCTCTCCTAGCTTATGAGTCAGCTGTCCAACAAATCAATTGTGGCCGCCGCTTACGACGAATGGGCCGAGACATACGATACCGACCTGAATCGCACGCGCGAACTGGCGGCGAAGATCCTGCGGCAGGTTGATCTGCGCATCAACGGTCGCAAGCTGATCGAAGTTGGTTGCGGCACCGGCCAGAACACTTTGTGGCTAGCGCAGAGAGCCGCCAGTATCATGGCGCTGGACTTCTCCGAAGGTATGCTGCGACAGGCAAAGGTGCGCGTCCAGGATTCACGAGTGCATTTTGTCCAACACGACGTTCGCATTCCATGGCCGGTGGCAGATGGCTCAGCAGACGTTGTAATTGCGATGTTAATTTTGGAGCACGTCGAACACCTGGAACTGTTTTTTGCTCAGGCTGCTCGCGCGTTGAGGACTGACGGCGAACTGTTCATTTGCGAACTGCACCCCACGCGTCAATTAATGGGCAAGCAAGCCCAGTTCACCAGCGCGAAAACAGGCGAGCTGCATCGCGTGCAGGCGTTTCTCCATCGAACTGAAGACTATATGAAAGCGGGCGTCGCTTGTGGATTTGAACTCGTAAATATGGGCCAATGGCGCGATGTATACACAGAGATTGGCGTGGCTGGAGATGCGGACGCGAATGATAGCGCAGCAGGAGCGCAGCACCTCACTGCGCCACGAATACTGTCGCTACACTTCCGTCTGAGTCGCTCGGAACAGCCGGTAGCAGACTAAATTGCTGCTCCGCCGGTTGGGTCACGCTTAGTCTCATGCGCTAAAGAGCGACTGAAGGAAATCCTTTGTGCCTTCGGGTCCGGTTAATTCCAGCCAGATGGGACCGCGGGACGGCTCGATACGAAGGTTGAATCGCAGAAAAGGACAACACGCGCGCTCAGCAGTGATTAGTTTGGTCAGTTCCGGTATCCAGCTTTCGTCTGACGGGAAACGATAAGCGTAACCGTCCTCAAGGTCCTTTACCTCCAGCACGGCGCGCTTAACTGTCTCCAAGACTCCTGCCCTGCGCTCTTGAAACTCAACGTCAGTTAGATTGCACGCGATTGGTAAGTCCATAAGATCGATCCTCGCTACTGGTTCAGTTTGTTTTCCTGAACTTTCATTCACACCGCGGCTTCAGCCCGGTGACTGCGAAGTTTCTTCAAAATCTCGGAACCGTTTCAACGGTTAGCTCTTCCGCTAGAGTGCCGAAAAACGCGACTGGGAAACCGTTGAAACGGTTCCGAGAACCCTGTCCACCGGGCTGAAGCCGCGCTGTGAATGAGATTGAAAAAAGCGGGAAGGATACTCAAACTGAACCGGAACCTCGATCCCCGGGTATCTGAACAACCCATTAGTCTTATTGCAAAAGTACTCATTTCAATCGCCTGACAAAACTCCTCTAACAGGCAATGCAAGCCAATCGTGGTGGTGCATTAACTCGCGAGCCAAACCGCGCCGGCGCTAACGGCCGCGATCAGCACAAGAAAAATAAGATAAATCGCGAGAAAATAAACGAAGGAAGCTGCTTGCACGAAGTCCCCAACCGCGCGCAACCATTGCGGCTTGAGTTTTCCAACCAGTCCCAGGATGCCGACGAATATTACATTCAGTAGAGAAATGAATTGAATTATTCTCGTGGGCCGTACGATCAGCATGACCAGGACAAGTAAGGCAAACGCCAGGAAGGCGAGTAACCAAAAAGCGGGGTATTGCTTGAGCCAATCCTTTTTGTGGAAATAACTCTGATACCACTCGGTGTGCAGCCGCAATGGAAACCAGGTCATAAGTAAAATCAAGATCAAAACGAGTTTGTCCTCGCTTCCCTTTCCCAGGACTTGGCCGTGGTTCAGCTTGAATTCCGAAGCCGCGACCAGGTACCAAAAGTAGGTGAGGGCAAAGAGAGTAGCGAGCCACGCCAGAGCGAGATGGATGTATGCAATGGGGCCTGCGCGCTGGCGAATTGCTTTGAGCGATCCCAGCCGTACCATCTTTTGATATGCCCTACACTTGGCTTCCAGCTGTTTATGAGGATGTCCAGATGCAGCGCGCAATTCCTTTTCCAATCCAGCTGCTTCCTGGGCCGCGCGTCTCTTCAAAATGTATGGCGCCATCGGTCGCCGCATGAAATCGTCAAATACGATCAGCGTCACAATTATGAGTGTTAACGCGAGCGCTGGATAAGCGACCCAGACGTGCCAACTGCTGCCAACAAGCCAGTGATCAACCACTTCAAAATTCACGGTGAGCGCAAAAATACAGACGGCGATGGGAAAGGAAGAAAGGAGAAAAACCGAAAAGGAAGGATTATTTTGTATCCACCGGGCTGGATGCGTCGATTTGGGGAGATAAAGCAATAAGGCCAAAGGATATGAAAGTGAAAGGGCAAACGGAATCGCGAAGCTGAGAATTACGATGATTATGCGGGTGGACATCAATCATCTCCCTTCCTGTCGCCAGTAAAAGACCGGGCTCGCTGCGATGGAAGACCAGGTTGAACTCGTCATCAATCTTGATCGCGATCAAAAACCCAACGGGAGTTCAAGTGTTCAAAGTTAGTGATGGATGAGCACGACCTGTTTCCTGAGAAGAACTCCGACGACTGAGGTTATAAGGCCTGAGACTATTGAGAGACCGCAGACTACACCTGACGTTAGGTCATGTCAACGAAGTGGTGGGCGTGGTCTACGGTGATAAAAAAGATGGGCCGGGGATTAAGCCTGCGCCGGTCTTCGTTTGCGGAGGAGACAATCCTGCCCCTCACTCGGGGCAGGAAAGGGATTCCTGTACATGGCTTCGATAACTGTCGCGATGCCCTTACCCCGTATCAATTTGCGCGACGTCCGCGTAAGAAATGAGGTATTATTCACGCCCTCGCGACATGCCTGGTATTGTCGGTAAAACTCTCATTTCTGCGTACGGCGGCTGTGGTTGCCGAGTATGCAGGAAGCCGAAAGCACTCTTCGCGCTCACGGTGGTTGGCTGAAATCAGATTCGGCGTTACCGCGATTCCAGAGAAGCCTTGAAGTCGTCTTAAGACTCAACCTCCGCAGGTTAGACTGGAGATAGCTATGGTTGCCTCATCACCTCCTCTCATTGATCTTATTGCAGCTAGATTGACTGGTTCAGACGGGAATCACATAGGGATGGCCACACTGATTTCGCCATCAGTTGCCCTCACTGTCGCTAACCACGTTGAGAACCATCAGGGATATTTTCTCGATTGGGACCGTACGATTGGCACGCCCACGGATCGTATTGAGGCGACTGTCATCACTCGCGACCCCGCGATCGATTTCGCCGCGCTCGAGCTCGAACCCACACTGGAAACAAGTTTGCCCTCCGCACTACTCGCGATGAGGGAGCCGGAAATCACAGCGACCTGGGAGTGTCTCTTTGTCTCCCCCTTCGCAGATGAACCAGTGCGGCGATCTGGCACGATCGGAGGAATCGAAACGTTTGACGGCCGTAGGTATCTGAAACTGTTGCCGTCTGATTTGTCCGATCTCGGCCTGACTCCTGCCGCCGACGGCGCACCCGTTATGGTCGGCAATCAGCTCGTTGGCATCATGGCGCCAGTCGATCTCGTGACCCCGCACTGGCGTGCCGTTCCGCTCGCCGAGATGATGAAGAGCCCACAGTGGCAACAGATCGCCGAACTCATACCTTCCGTCACCGGCTCACAGCAACGTGAGCGGACTGCGGAGTTTGACTCCGCCGCATTTTTGAAGCGATTGAGCTCGTCCTCACGAACAGCTCTGGAGCATGCTAATGGAATCCGTAGCGCACAAGGGCAGGAAAAGATACATATGGAGCACCTCATTGCGGGGCTGTTTCAAAAAGAGAACGGTCCCACACACAGGGAGTTTCGGCGAGCGGGTATTGATGATGAAAAGCTGGCGCAGATCGCTGCAGAAGAGGTAGGAATTGTCTTGCCGACGAAGGGGACTTACACGCCCGCGAGTGTTACTGAGCTGCCTCCTCTTTCCACACACGTCTACCAAGCCCTGGTTTCGGCAGCAGAATTGGCTGACGCGAAAAAGTCCAAACTGATCCGGAGTCGCCATTTGATTCGCGGCGCGCTTTCCGTGAGTGTCTGCAGCCTGATTAATGCACTCCTCAGCCAGGGAGTAGACCCAGAAAAGATTCTTCTCGACGACCCCTTGAAGCAGCCCACCCCGCGGCGGCCGACCCAGGCAGGAATCAAGTCAGACGACCCCGAAGGCGAAGATCTGCTGGATATCAAAGCAGAGGTGGAAGCCCTTTGCACTGTGCTCGCGTCCAAAGACGTAAAGCCGCCCATCTCACTCGGCCTCTTCGGAGAGTGGGGCAGTGGCAAAAGTTTCTTCATGAAGAAGATGGAGACACGATTCAATGAGCTTAAACAGGTGGCGCAGAAAGGCGACTCTGCCTATTGCGCAAACATCGTCCAACTCTGGTTCAACGCCTGGCACTATATGGACACGAACCTCTGGGCCAGCCTCGCCACGGAGATTTTTGATGAGCTGGCCCAGGAGCTTGCCAGGCAAGACGCAGTAACGGCCGGGAAAGATCCAGACTATGAGCGTGCGCAATTAGTCGCTCAAAGAGCGAAGGCTGATGAGGCCGTGACCGAGGCCGAGCAGAAAAAACGCGACGCGGACGCTAAAGTGCGGGCGAGCGAAGTGCAGCTCGCTAGTATTCAGAGCAGTGAGACAGAAGTAGCGATGGATCCCCAGGCAGTCCTGCGCGAAGGTTATCGTTTCGCAGTACAGCAGCCAGAGGTGCGCGCGACGGTAGTGGAGGCTGAGAATGCGCTCAATCGGGGAGTTGAGGACGCGGCGAAAGCGCTTAACATGGACAGCGCCCCTCGTTCAGTCAAAGAGCAGCTTCTGCAGTTGCAGGGCATCTGGGGTTACGTGCAGGCAATCGCTCTCGCGGTGCGCAACACGAAGAGCAAGCGGCGTTGGCTGCTTTCATTAGGTGCTTTCCTCGTAATCGTCGTGAGTTTTGTTTGGCTGCTCCCGCTGGTCCTTGGTCAAGATTGGATACATTCTGCGTGGCTGCGAATTACCGGTGTGGGCCTCGCGCTCGTGGGAGCGCTCTCTCCTTTCATTCCTGTCGTGCATCGGGCCGTGCAGATTATTCACGACGCCATCAAGTCGAATCAGGAATCAATTGAGAAAGCGAGACTAGAAGCGGAAAAGAAGTTGCAGTTGGAGCATCAGCAGCTCCAGCAAAGAGCTAACGAGGCGCAGACGACACTTGAAACCGCGACCACAAACGCCAAAGAAGTGACGGAAAAACTGGATAACCTTCGGTCGGATCGGCAGATGTCAAACTTTATCAGGCAACGCCAGAAGAGTTCTGATTACACCCGGTACCTTGGAGTCATTGCGAAGGCACGAAGCGATTTTGAGCAGCTCAGCACGCTCCTGGCAAAAGAACAAGAGCGCTCCGCTAAGGAGCAGGAGGAACGGCGCAAGAAAAAACAACAGGCAGCAACAAACGTCGCCGGACAGGAAACCCAGGCAAAAGAGAATGAGTGGCTGCTACCGCGTATTGATCGCATCATTCTTTACATCGACGATCTTGATCGCTGTCCGGAGCACAAGGTTGTGGATGTGCTGCAAGCAGTGCACCTGTTGCTGGCGTTTCCACTGTTCATCGTAGTCGTCGGCGTAGACCCGCGCTGGCTGCTGCATTCGCTCAGACAGCACTCAACCGCATTTCAAAATGAGACGGCAGAGAGCAACTCGTCCGAAGAAGAACGCACACATTGGCAGTCCACGCCGCTCAACTATCTCGAAAAGATTTTCCAGATACCATTTACTCTATGGCCAATGGGAAAATCCGGCTTCGGCAAGATGGTCGACACACTGACCGAACCTCCCCGGTCAGAAAAGATGAATGGCGAACCGGAGGAGCTTGCGGGCACAAAGACGGAAATCCCACCAGCCAAGGCAAAACCTGAGGGGGCGGACACCGGTGCGAATTTCCCGGTCAAAGATCGTCTTGACGAGTTGCTCGCCGGCGATGCCGCCGCCAGTGCGGGAAACGAGGTCCAGATCAATACGACCGTCTTAGAGTCGTCAACAATCAGCGAGCAGACACAGAAGTCAGACAGCAAATCGGCTAGTCAAGCGGCACCGCAGGTCATTGACCCGCATCCCGCACACTTGCAGATCGAGTCCTGGGAACGGGATTTCATGAAGGAACTGCATCAACTGATCCCTTCACCGCGTGCGACCAAACGCTTTATTAATGTTTATCGCTTAATTCGCGCTTCGGTAGACCTTGATGAAAAGTTAATGCTGGACGAATTCACGGGGGACGCCAATCAGGGCAAATATCAGGCGGTGTTGCTGCTATTGGCGATTCTTACCGGCTATCCCGATCAGGCGACGGAGATTCTGCGCGAACTTGTTGAAAAGAAACATCCAGAAACCTGGTGGCAGTTCATCGAGACCTTCAAGGGACGCGCGGAAAAACGACAAGCAGCGCAGGAGGGAAAGGCTGCAGCGGACACTGCTGCCCAGCCACGTACAGAAGGGGCCGTAGCAACGGGGACGACGGCTTCCAAATCAGGAGCGGAGAAAGCGCGCGCTTCGAAGCGCAATGGTAGAAATGGCAACCCAGCAACACAAGACGAAGCGGTCGGAAACACTTTCAGCGATGCTGAAGCAGAAAGTTGGCAACAATTGTTGGAAAAACTCGACAATCTCCGCCACCGCATCGAGCCGTCTCAATCATGCGACGACTTCGTCGATTGGGCACCCAAAGTAGCGCGCTACTCATTCCAATCGGGGCGTATACTCCTCACACGTAGTGCTAACAGCCCCGAGGGTGAAGGGGCGATCTCAATACATGGCAACGATGATGTGTTGTCCAGAAAAAAAACAGCCGGCGCGGATTAAACCCACGCCGGTCGCAAGTAAGACAGGCATTCCTGCCTGTCGGTTGTGGAAGTGCTGCGCGCCTCTCAGGGTGACGGCGACAGACTAGAAAGTCTGTCCTACTCCGGTACTTCTTCCACCTCGCCGTCGCCCACAGCCTTTGCAAGCGGCTCGCGTGGGGTTGGCAGCGTTATCTCGTGGCCGCCGACGATATCTGGAAACTCCTCAAGCTCGCGCTCGCGTGCCTGGTCGATAGTCTCATCGCGGTCAATCTCCACGTTACGGTAATACTCCATACCGGTGCCGGCAGGAATCAACCGCCCCATGATGACGTTCTCCTTCAACCCGCGCAGATAATCAATACGTCCTGAGATCGCTGCTTCGGTAAGCACGCGCGTAGTCTCCTGGAACGATGCTGCCGAGATGAATGAGTCGGTTGAGAGCGACGCTTTCGTGATTCCCAGAAGCAGCGGTTCAGCCTGCGCCACCTCGCCGTCTTGTGCGTTAACGCGCTCGTTTTCGTCAGTAAAGCGGAAACGATCCACCTGCTCCTCTAGCAGGAAGTCGGTGTCTCCGACCTCTTTGATCTTCACCCAGCGAAGCATCTGACGAACAATCACTTCAATGTGCTTATCGTTGATATTCACACCTTGCAGGCGGTAGACCTCCTGAATCTCATTGACGAGATACTCCTGCAAACGTTGCATACCGAGCACGCGCAAAATATCGTGCGGATTGAGCGGGCCATCCATCAACGCTTCTCCGGCGCGAACGCGATCGCCTTCCTGCACGTTAATGTGTGTGCCGCGCGGAATGTCATACTCGCGCTCTTCACCATCGTCGCCGGTAATGATCAGTTTGCGTTTGCCTTTGGCAATCGGACCTAGCGCGACAGTGCCGTCGATTTCCGACATGACCGCTGTTTCCGCCGGCCGGCGTGCTTCAAACAATTCGACAACGCGCGGCAGACCGCCGGTGATGTCCTTGGTTTTAGTTGTCTCACGCGGAATCTTCGCAATGATGTCGCCGGGTTCCACCTCTTCGCCGTCGACCACCATAAGGTTCGCCCGCACGGGCATCTGGTAAGTCTTCAGCAGCTTATTGCTCGCATTGCGAACTTCCAAACGAGGCTGTTTCTTCTCATCAGGCGAATCTTTTACAACCATTCGCGACTGACCCGTCACCTCGTCAACTTCTTCATCAAAGGTCACGCCTTCTTTCAAATCCTGATACTTAACGTGACCGGCCACTTCCGTCAGGATTGCGAAGGTAAACGGATCCCACGTAGCCAGCAGTTGATCCTGCGTAACTCGCGCGCCGTCTTCCACAAGAATGTGCGCTCCATAAACGATCTGATACCGGGCCGCCTCGCGTCCGCGATCGTCGATGATAGTTAAGGAACCGTTACGGTTCATGGCAATGCGCTCGCCCTTGCGGCTCTTAACAGTTTGCAGGTCAAGGTATTTGATTGTTCCATCCTGGCGAGCTTCGTGTTTGGAAGACTCTTCCAAGCGCGCCGTGCCGCCGATGTGGAAGGTACGCATCGTAAGCTGCGTGCCCGGCTCGCCAATCGATTGGGCCGCAATCACGCCCACAGCCTCGCCTATTTCGACCGGCCGTCCTGTTGCCAGGTTGCGACCGTAGCACTTGATGCAGCAGCCTCTGCGAGATTCGCAAGTCAGCACTGAACGGATACGCACTCGCTGCACGCCGGAACGCTGGATTTCGGAAGAAAGATCTTCGTCAATCTCAGCGTTTGAGTCGACGATAACGCGACCTTCAACTGGATCGATCACATCTTCCAGCGCGATGCGGCCTACGATGCGATCACGCAGCGACTCGATCTCCTCACCGCCCTCAACTATCGCGCTGGCGGAAATACCGCGCAGCGTGCCGCAATCCGGCTCGCTGATGATAACGTCCTGTGCAACGTCAACCAGGCGGCGCGTTAGATAACCCGAATCAGCCGTCTTCAATGCGGTATCAGCAAGACCCTTGCGCGCGCCGTGAGTGGAAATGAAGTACTGCAACACATCCAGGCCTTCGCGGAAGTTCGCTTTAATAGGTGTCTCAATGATTTCGCCTGACGGCTTGGCCATCAATCCGCGCATGCCCGCCAACTGGCGAATCTGCTGGGCGCTGCCTCGCGCTCCGGAATCACTCATGACGAGAATCGGATTGAGCTCGCCCGTTGCCTTCTCGCGCTCGTCCATGGCCTTGAACATTTCCTTGGCGACTTTATCAGTCACTTCAGACCAGATCGCGATCACTTTGTTGTAGCGTTCACCGCTGGTAATCACGCCGTCGAGATATTGCTGCTCGACCGCGATGACGTCTTTTTCAGCCTTGTTGACCAGTGGCTTCTTGGCATCAGGCGTAACAAGATCATCGATGCCGATGGAAATTCCGGCCTTGGTGGCATAAAGGAATCCCAGGTTCTTGAGATCGTCGAGCATCTTCACAGTCATCTCATGGCCGAGACGAATGTGTGAATAGTTGACCAGCGACTGGAGTCCTTTTTTCTTGAGCGTGCCGTTGAAAAAAGGCAAGCCCGGTGGAATCGAATCATTAAAGATGACTCGGCCAACGGTCGTATCGATCACGCGACGCACATCTTCCTGCACGGCAGCGCGCAAGATGTCCTGGGGATCGTGTTCCTGAGTTAGATCGATCAAATCTCCCTGGATGCGAAGCTTGATCGGTGTTTGGGTTGTTACTTCTTTTGCGTCAAGGGCCAGAAGGACTTCCTCGAGCGAAGCAAAAACGCGGCCCTCACCCTTTGCCCCAGGCTTGTCGCGAGTCAGATAGTAAATACCCAAAACGATGTCCTGCGAAGGAACTGCAATTGGCTGTCCACTCGCGGGACTAAGGATGTTGTTGCTCGACAGCATCAAGACTGCGGCCTCGATCTGCGCTTCAGGCGAGAGCGGAATGTGCACCGCCATTTGATCGCCGTCAAAGTCCGCGTTGAATGCAGTGCAGACAAGGGGGTGAATCTTGATAGCCTTACCCTCAACCAGGACTGGCTCAAATGCCTGGATACCCAGGCGGTGCAGCGTTGGGGCACGGTTCAAGAGCACGGGATGCTCGCGAATCACTTCCTCAAGAATGTCCCAAACAACCGGTTCCTGGCGCTCAACCATTTCCCTTGCCTGTTTGATGGTTGCCGCGTGACCCTGTTTTTCCAGCTGGTTGTAGATGAACGGCTTAAAGAGCTCGAGCGCCATCTTCTTCGGCAAGCCGCACTGATGCAGCTTCAGCTCGGGACCGACCACGATCACTGAACGGCCCGAATAGTCGACGCGCTTTCCCAGCAGGTTCTGACGGAAGCGGCCTTGCTTGCCCTTGAGTGTTCCGCTCAGCGACTTCAGCGGCCGGTTGTTGACACCGCGCAGCACACGACCGCGGCGACCGTTATCAAACAAAGCGTCAACTGCTTCCTGCAGCATGCGCTTCTCGTTGCGGACGATGACTTCAGGAGCACGCAGCTCCATAAGTTTCTTCAGACGGTTATTGCGATTGATAACGCGTCGATAGAGATCGTTCAGATCCGAAGTTGCGAAACGTCCACCATCGAGGGGCACCAGCGGACGCAGCTCTGGCGGAATAACAGGGATAACATCCAGTATCATCCACTCGGGGCGATTGCCCGATTTGAGAAAGCTTGTCGCGACCTTGAGACGTTTCGAGTATTTGAGTTTTTTCTGCTGCGACGTCTCCTCCCGCATTCGCTTGCGTAGTTCCGTCGCCAGCTCCTCAACCTTCACCATCGCCAGCAGCTCTTTGATTGCCTCGGCGCCCATCTTGGCGACAAACGCCGCCGGAAAATCGCGCACCAGCTCACGATAACGCTCGTCTGAAAGCAGCTCGCGTTCTTTGATCCCCGGAACGTCGCCGGGATCTATCACGATGTATGATTCAAAGTAGAGGACCTTTTCCAACTCGCGCAGAGGTATGTCCAGCAAGTGGCCGATGCGCGAAGGCAATCCTTTAAAAAACCAGACGTGCGAACATGGGCTGGCGAGATCAATATGACCCAGCCGCTCACGACGCACTTTTGCCTGGGTAACTTCCACTCCACACTTATCGCAGATCACGCCCCGGTGCTTCATGCGTTTGTATTTACCGCAGAGGCATTCCCAGTCAGCTACCGGCCCAAAAATACGCGCGCAAAAAAGTCCGTCGCGCTCTGGCTTAAACGTGCGGTAGTTGATCGTCTCCGGCTTCGTGACTTCGCCGTGTGACCATTGCCGGATTTTGTCCGGCGATGCCAGCGAGATACGAATAGCTTCAAAGTCAGGAGCTAATTGTTGCTTCTCTTGTTGAAATCGAAACATCTTTTCTCCGAGTGAATCCAATGTCCAACGTCCAAGGTCCAACGTCCGCTAGGTCATCTTGACATTGGACGTTGAACATTGGACTTTGGACGGTATTTACGCTTCGACAGCGCTGGTAATTAACGCTTCGCCAACGCCTTCTTCAGTTCCATCTCCGTTGCCGGCAACCTTCTTATTGATCAATTCAACGTCAAGGCAGAGCGACTGAAGCTCACGCACCAGCACGTTGAACGACTCCGGCAAACCTGGATCAAAATCAGCTTCACCTTTAACAATGGCTTCGTAGATCTTCGACCTGCCCGCCACATCGTCTGATTTCGCCGTCAACAGTTCCTGCAGTATGTGGGCGGCGCCGTAAGCTTCGAGCGCCCAAACTTCCATTTCTCCGAATCGCTGTCCACCAAACTGCGCCTTGCCGCCCAGTGGTTGCTGGGTAATCAGGCTGTATGGACCAATTGAACGGGCGTGAATCTTGTCGTCCACAAGGTGTGAAAGTTTGAGCATGTAGATATAGCCCACGGTCACTTTCTGTTCGAAAGGATCTCCGGACAGTCCGTCGTAGAGAATCGCCTTGCCCGATTCGTTTACGATCTCGGGCAAACCGAGCTCGTTAGCACGCACGCCCGCGAGTTTTAGCTTGTCCTTAATCTCGGTTTCGGTTGCGCCGTCGAAAACCGGGGTCGCGAAATAGAGACCAAGCACGCGAGCCGCCCAGCCGAGGTGTGTTTCCAGAATCTGGCCAACGTTCATTCGCGAAGGTACGCCCAGCGGATTTAGTACAATCTCCACCGGAGTGCCGTCAGGCAAATAGGGCATGTCCTCTTCGGGTAAGATTCGCGCAATTACGCCCTTGTTTCCGTGGCGTCCGGCCATCTTGTCGCCGACCGAAAGCTTGCGCTTCATGGCGATAAAGACCTTGACCATCTTA
>JALYTI010000195.1 GCA_030854375.1 Acidobacteriota bacterium
AGCTGGTCCCGCGTGATTCGATCTAGCTGGGTTAACCTCGTTGTCGAATCTGCTCTAGTTCTTTCAGAAATTCTTCGCGCTCGCGAGCTTCCGATCCTTTGCTCTTCGTTTTTTCGGTCAGATAGCGTTGCCCTCGAATATCCGAGTTCTGAAGGGAATCAGCCCAGGCGCGCAACTGCCGCGACACGCTTTCTGCCTTTGATTTGAGATCTGAGATCTCAGATCTCAGATCGGTCAAGCCCGGTAAACGCTCGCAAAGGCAGAGCACCGATCGCGTCTCACCGGCAGACCCTCTCGCGATGTACAGGAAGGTAAGCGTCTCCTGCGTAGTCCCTCGCTCAAATCCCTCGGCAATATTGTTAGAGATGGACATCGACGCGCGTTCGATCTGGCCTCGTACGCTCGAATAGCGTCTGAAGACAGGCCGAGACGTTAAGGTAAACACTTCTACTGCCAACTCGATCGCCGCTTTCCAAACAGGCAACTCCTCGAAGCGTGAGTACTTCATTGCGCAAACCTCCCTTTGATAAGTGAAAATCAAGCGGAGTTGCGGTTTCGAAAAATCTCTAAACTCTCTGGGTGATCCTAAATCTCAGATCTTCGATCTGAGATCTTCGATCTGAGATCTCAAATCTCAAATCTCAAATCTCAAATCTCAAATCTCAAATCTTAGTAAACGTACTTATTCGCGGTAATCAGCACATCCGCAATCCGCTGGCGCGCGCTGATCGTGTTTACCGGGGTCAATTTAGTGAAACGCCGTAAGGCAGCCAGTAACGTGCGTAACTCATCGCCCTCAGACATTCCCGCGAGCGTGTTCTTGGCGCGTGCTTCAATGCGTTCAACTGCGTCGTTGCAGAAGACTCGCGTCATGTCCAGGTAGCGCGCCGCAGCGTCTTCGCCCTGAGAGCCCACAAGCTTTTGCGCGCGCAGAATTGCCGACTCCATCGCATACGCATCCATAATGATGTCTGCGATGCCAAGCAGAATTTCCTGCTGATCCCCGAGCGTCATCATGTACTTTTGCGCGGCAGTGCCCAGCGTCATTAGCGCTACCTTTTTCGCGTTTCGCGCAAGCTTCTGTTCGGCTACCAGCACTCCCTCATCGTCATCGAAGCCAGCCATCTGCGGCGTCAAAACTTCATCCATCAATGCTTGAGCCGCGGGCAGGAGGGCAAGCTTGCCACTCAAAGCACTCTTCATCAGCCGCCCGGGAATCAACATGCGATTGATCTCGTTCGTACCCTCAAAGATGCGATTAATTCTAGAGTCGCGGTAAGCACGTTCGGCCGGATAATGCGCGGAGTAACCGTATCCACCGTAAATTTGGACCATCTCGTCGGCAACGTAATCGCAGTATTCCGAAAGAGCAACCTTGATGATCGAACATTCGGCCGAGTATTCCTCAATAGCACGCAGCTTAGCGTCGGGATCGCTCGTGTCGCTGATGGCTGCTTCGATCATTCCGAGCGTGCGATAGATCATCGACTCGCCCACCCAGACGCGAATCGCCATTTCACCCAACTTGGACTTAATGGCGCCAAACGATGAGATCGATTTGCCAAACTGCTGCCTCTCATTTGCGTAACGAACTGATTCGTGAAGCATCAACTTCATTCCGCCAATACACATAGCACCAAGTTTGAAGCGGCCAATGTTCAGAATGTTGAAAGCGATCTTGTGTCCTTTGCCTACTTCGCCGAGCAAATTCTCTATCGGGGCCTTTGCGTCCGAAAGAACCAGGGGCGTAGTGCTGGAACCCTTAATACCCATTTTGTGCTCTTCGGCTCCGGGAGAGACGCCTTCCTGTTTTTCGACAATGAACGCGCTGAATTTATCTCCATCAACCTTGGCGAAGACGATAAAGATGTCGGCAAAGCCACCATTGGTGATGAACATCTTCTCGCCATTGAGTACATAATGCGTGCCGTCTGCGCTAAGACGCGCCGTCGCTTTCGCAGCCATCGCGTCCGATCCTGACCCCGCCTCCGTTAACGCATAGGCGGTGATCAATTCACCTGAAGAGATTCTCGGCAGATACTTCTGTTTGGCTGCTTCGGTGCCAAAGTAGATGATTGGCAGAAGACCGATGCCGCTTTCGGCACCAAGCGTGGTAGCGAAAGATGCAGAGCGGCCGATATTCTCGCCCACCAGCGCGCTGCTCGTTTGATCCAACCCTAGCCCGCCATATTCTTCAGGAATGTTTGCGCCGATTAGCCCAAGGTCAGCCGCTTTCTTGACCAATTCGCGCGCAAGTTTCCAGTCATGTTTCTCAAGTTCATCAATGCGCGGCATTACTTCCTGATCGACAAACTGGCGCGTCGTCTCGGCAATCATGCGGTGCTCTTCGGTGAAGTCTTCAGGCGTGAAAATCTCTTCAGGCGTGCGCTCCTCAATCAAGAACGCGCCACCTTTGATTATTTGTCTCTGATCGATTACGGCTGCCATGCGTCTGCCTTCCTTTCTTAATAACTAAACTGAATCAACCCTTTTCCACCTGGTCTCTAATGTCATGAGGCATCAGGTCGGCGAACTCGGGGTAGGCTTCTAAAATGCGTATCAAATCAAGCTCGTCTTTTTTTCGCTTGCTGAGTCTTCGTGTTTCGTCGCTCCAGGCCCAGGTTTTTCCGCGAACGACATTGGCAAGCGAAGTTACTGGAACCTTCTGGCCGAGAACTTCACGAACAGTGGAGCCGGTTAGGAAATCCTGGTAGCGAGAATCGAGGCTAAACTGAATTCTCAGATCACTACCAGTCATCTTTGCGTTTAGAGAATGGGGAAACTCTTCTACTGAAAAACCCGACTCAACCAGTTCAGCTACGATTGCCGACAACTCTGAAGAAGCTACGACCACATCGGCATCAAGTGTGTAAACCGGCTCGACATAGCAGTTCACCGCGAGTCCACCTATCAAACACCAGCGCCCGTGCCGGTCGAGGATGCGTACGAGCGTGGCAAAGTCGCTGCTGCCACTTCCCGTTACTGATTCGAAAATTTCCGACGCTGTCATTTGATGAGTTAGATTCACTCTGTCGTCGCCCATCGGTACATTGCTCGACGCGTGGGCTAAATTCTTTCAAAGATTCCGGCGGCGCCCATGCCGCCGCCCACGCACATCGTTACCATCCCGTATCGTCCGTTGCGTCGCTCAAGCTCGCGCAGAATTGAGGCTGTAAGTTTTGCTCCAGTGCATCCCAGCGGATGGCCCAGCGCGATTGCGCCGCCGTTTACATTCACTTTATTGATGTCGAGTCCCAGCGTCTTAATTACGGCGAGCGACTGCGCCGCAAAAGCTTCGTTCAGCTCGATGACGTCAATTTGATCGAGCGTCAAGCCGGCTAATTTCAACACCTTGGGAATAGCAAAGACCGGCCCAATTCCCATTTCCTCTGGCGGGCAGCCGGCGGTTGCGTAGGCAACGAAACGTGCCATTGGCTTCACGCCCAGGCTCTTCGCCTTTTCATCAGACATGATAACGGCTGCGGCTGCTCCGTCAGACATTTGCGAAGCATTGCCCGCGGTTATAGTCCCTTTCAAATTGAATGCGGGCTTAAGCTTTGAGAGACCCTCGATCGTACTGTCCCGGCGAACACCTTCGTCACGATCAAAGATGACTTCGCGTTTCTGCTTGCGACCTTTCTCGTCCAACTCTTCGAAGGTCACAGTCAATGGCACGGTTTCATCCTTAAATTTGTCCTGGTCCAACGCCGCTGCTGCTCTTTGGTGAGATCGAAGTGCAAACTCATCCTGCTCTTCGCGGCTAACCTTGTATTTGCGCGCCACGTTTTCAGTAGCGAGGCCCATGTTCAAATAAAAGTCCGGATAATGTTCCACCAGATAAGGATTGGGACGAATGATGTGACCACCCATAGGAATCATCGACATCGTTTCCAGCCCGCCGGCAACTGCCACCTCAGCGCTCCCCGTGCGTATTCTGTCGGCGGCAATCGCAATTGACTGCAAACCGGATGAACAGAAACGATTGATGGTCATGGCACTGGTCTCGACCGGCAATCCCGCCCGAATCGCCGCCGCGCGCGCGACGTTCATTCCCTGTTCAGCTTCGGGCATAGCACAGCCCATAATTACATCTTCAATTTCAGAGGATTCGAGACCAGGAACACGCGAGAGTGCTTCCTTGATCACCGCACCGCCCATTTCGTCAGGACGCGTATTCCTTAACGTTCCCTTCGGAGCTTTGCCAACTGCGGTTCTGACTGCTGAGACTATTACTGCATCTTTCATAATTTTCCTCGTAAGAATACAGAAAACAGAAGTCAGGAGACAGAATCTAAAATCGCGGAAGTGTAACCACCGAGCAGTTTGCTGACTTCTTCCAGTTGAACCATAAGCTTCTTCGTATCTCCATAACCAAGATCGCTGGTAAGGAGCAAATAGTAACGGCACTCTTCCAATGAAGCTTGCGCAACATTCATGAAACGCGCTTTATCTGGGCGACCCTTCTTTTTGAATCCCTCAGCTATGTTTGCCGGAATGGAAACCGCCGCGCGCCGGAACTGTGACGTGAGACCATAAACTTCCTCACGTGGAAATACTTTGCTAATCCGATACACACCCAAAACAAACTCATGCGCTTTCTGCCAAACGATCAAATCTTGAAAACTTCGAGCCGGTAGCCGCTGCATAAATCCCTCCTTTGGCGCGGTGGAATAGGGTCGTCCCATGCGCGGATATCTTGAAGCGGCTTTAGTGCAAATTCTTAACTTCCGTCTCCTGAATTTCTGACTCCTGAATTCTGACTTCTGACTTCCTCCTTAATTTCTCAACGGCTTTCCCGTTTTCAACATGTGCGCCAGCCGCTCCTGCGTCTTAAGCGTTCCCGCCAGCGACAGGAACGCCTCGCGTTCAAGATCAAGCAGGTACTGCTCCGAAACCCGCGTCTCGTGGTTCAAGTCGCCTCCGGTCAGGATGCGTGCCAGCTTCTCTCCAATCAATGCATCGTGATCCGAAATATAACCACCGCGTTTCATTTGATGAATCCCGAGCTTTAAGGTCGCGAGTGCGGGATTGCCCAACGCGAGAATGTCAGTTCGTGGCTGCGGTTGCACATATCCACTCGCCGCCAGCGCGAGCACTTCCTTTTTCGCATCGGCAATCAGCCGATCTCCATTCATAGATATCGTGTCGTCCTCCGATAGAAAACCCAGCGTGCGTGCTTCTTCCGCTGAAGTGGCAACCTTCGCTAATGCGATCGTTTCAAAAGCTCGCTTCACAAACGGAAACGGATCGGCATCGCCGACGTTTTTCGGAATTGAATCCAGCGTCCGCATCAGCAACTCTTTCGTTCCCCCGCCTGCCGGGATGATGCCCACGCCGACTTCCACCAAACCAATATACGTTTCGGCAGCCGCTCGCACTCTATCACCGTGCAAAACCATCTCGCAGCCCCCACCGAAGACCATATTAAAAGGTGCGACAACGACAGGCT
>JALYTI010000196.1 GCA_030854375.1 Acidobacteriota bacterium
AAAGGCGACCGCCGATTGAATCATTGCCTGCAGGAACAATTTTTCCTGTGCCCCGACCTCACCCATCCAGCGCTCTTCCCAAACATCGTGCGCCGCATGAAACTCTCCGGCGTTGTACAGATCGATACCCGCGATGTATTCAACCGGATACGCGGCAATGTGAGCATCGGTATAAGGAATCAGACTATCGGTAATCCTTTCATCCACAACACCACTCCAGCCGGGCTCACCGCCGGGAACGCCGAAATCTATTTTGTTCGCCATCGCTTGATCCTTAACGGACGCTTAAGCGTGAGGCAATCACCTTAGCCGCGGTGGCGCCAGCACCGGCCGCGCCAATGATAGTAGGCGCAAGCGGATTGGCTACGTCGCCGATCGCAAATACATTTGCCACACTGGTTTCCTGCTGACTCGTTACCACAGCATAACCCTCCGCGTCTAACGCTAGCTGCGAGGAGAATATTTCTGTATTCGGCGTAACGCCGATGCGAATAGCCACGCCTCGAACAGCCATCTGAAAAGGCTTCAACGCATCTTTTCGACGTATCTCAACTGCTTCCAGCTCCTCGTTCCCGAGGAGTCTGGTCACAACTGCTTCTGGAAAAATCGTGATGCAATGCTGACTCTGCAATTGACTGATAAAGTCAGGGCGCGCCTTCAGCTTCTTACTTCGATGCACAAGTGTGACGGTTGGGCAGACCTCTGCTAACAAAAGAGCATTTTCAGCTGCAGCATCGCCGCCGCCAATCACGCAAACATCTCGGCCGGCGAATTTTTCGCGATCTCTGGTAGGCGATTCGATAATGCCATGTCCGACATATTCTTTTTCACCTGGAATCCCAAGCTGCCTGCGTCTAACGCCTGTAGCAATGATAATCGAGATCGCCTGCAACTCCTCGTCGCTTCGCAAAACGATGCGCTTTGCTTTCAAATCAACTTTATCGATCTCAACGTTGGTCCAGAGATCGAACCCAGCATTGTTAACTCGTGCTGAAAAACGCTCGAGAAACTCACGACCGTTATTGGCGGTGACACCGGGGTAGTTCTCAATCGGATTATGGACGGAAAGAAGTTGCCCGCCAATCTCTTCGTTTTGTTCAACCACGAGCGTGTCGAGTCCCAGTTCATCACACCACAAGCCGGCCGAGAGTCCTGCCGGGCCGGCGCCAATAATCACGACGTCATGCATTTTTATATGAGCGACTTTATGATGACCGACTAGGCACCAACTACCGCGGGTCTGTTCAATAACACTGCCGCACTGAGAATCTTTGCGACTTCGTCCGGAGCCAACTTTGAAGCGATGAGCGTTCCTTCGTTTCCGAGAAACTTGACCGCCGAAGTCATTTCACTGTTATCCAATTTCCACACGCCGCCGGTCTCAGGCTCAAGCCGATTGAGTTCGACCAACACTTCTGAAAAATCGCGACGCGCGATTCGCGGACGCACGATCGTTTCGGCCCAGGAATAATAAGGATAGTCAATACGATAGGCCCAACCATCCTTCAGCGGAGTTGTTATCAGGAAGAGCTGGCCTTTAGCGTAACGCGAGATTGCCGTGTAAGGCGCCGCGTGGCGCGTCGGATTGAAACCTGTGGCACTGAATACATCTGGCGCTAGCGTGACTAATGAAAACTCGGAGTCAATAAACTCCTGAACGCTACTGGCGCCGTGCTCGAAGCTCTCCAACGTCTTTGCAATTCTCTCCCAGGGCTCACGCCACAAATGCTCATACTCATCAGTCCTCGTTAGAATTCGTTCGACCTCGGGCAGAACCAGATCGTAGGCGGTGGCATCGTCGTTGACATTTTTGCCGGCGAGATAGGAGGCCAGCGGCGAGCCGGATTCCTCACCTGGAGTGGGTTGATCCGAACCTTGAATGGCAATGCTCGCGCGCACCGCCGACTCGTTTGTGAATTCGGAAAAGTCGCCGGCTTCCGCCGCGGGAATTAATTTCTCAGTTAGCTCAAGCGCCCGCGGCCCAGCGAGAACGGTCCAAACGGAAAGGACGCCGTCGGTGTCGAAATGGTTGTTAGTGACCAGCTCAATGCCGCGAGTCAATTCATTCCGGTTTGGAGAGGCGACGAGATTCAAAGTAATTTCAGTTGAGGTGTCAGCTTTGACCTCCGCAGGCGTAGAGTTTCCTTCCCAGTGCGAAAAGTGAATGCTGCTTGAAACGGTACCATCAACCGAGAGCTTCGGAACGGCATCAAGGCCGGAGTGATAAAACTCAAATCGCATTATCTGCTGGATCCTCAAGGATTAGTTTGATCTCTCTGAAAAGTGTAGCCCATGACAATGGTGAACAGAAGCGCTCGAAGCCGGCTGCGAGTACTGATGCAGTTTTGAATACTTGACCTGAGTACAACGATCGGGCCCATGAAGTCAGTACGACGACGCGGTAGCGGGTGGGTCCGTTGCATTCATGCTCAATTGGCTTCGATTCCTTTGCAGAACCCACCCGCTACCGCGTGGTGGTACTGACCTCATGGGACCGTACCAATCGCAGTACCGACGGGCAAACTGCATCAACACGCGGCTGCGCTGTGGGCACGCTACATAATTCGTTAGAACCGATCAGGCTCTTTCAAGGACGACGCTTGTCCGTGCAGTCCGCGCACGGATAGAATAGCGAACCACTATCTCTAATACTTTTCACCGGAGGACTCATGAACGAAGCCACTCAACAGCAGATGCCGGAAATTACCGCGACCGAACTCAAGCAGCGTCTGGATAATGGCGAAGACCTTCAAATAGTCGACGTCCGAGAGCCGAACGAAGTCGCAACTGCGAAGCTACCGAACTCCATTCACATTCCGCTAGCGCAGATCTTAAACCGAGTTTCGGAGATTGATCCTGCACGTGAGACGGTAGTGCACTGCAAAATGGGCGGCCGTAGCGCCAAAGCGATTGAGGCGCTCAAGCGTTCGGGTTTTACCGGCAACCTTCTGAACCTCAAGGGCGGCATCACTGCGTGGTCCAATGAAGTGGATCCAAGTGTGCCGAAGTACTGATTATTAACATTATCTTCAGTTGTTTCCTTGCGGAATGATCAGGGTAAAGCTGGGACTCTGAACTTCCTGTCGCTAAAATTCCGTCCATCCACGCTCTAGCCGCGTCTAAACTCCGGCAAGGGGTTTTACCTGAGCGAAACCCGGAACGATTCCACGGAAGCGTTATGAAGGCGCTTCCCAAGGTGGAGTGTGCCTCTCCTCCACGTTTCGCTGAAATCAATGAACTCTGGCCCAGGACTAGACCAGAAAAATTACGCTAGGGAGGAAGATAAAATGAGGAGAAAACTTTTACTGAGTTGTTTACTGCTCGCGGGCTTGTTTAGCATTACGGGGAGTGCGATAGCCCAGGCAAATGACGGAACCAATCCGGGCAGTATCGGCCGGTGGGAACGACGCGAACTGCGGGAAGACCGCAAGGAGATCCGGGTGGACACCAAAGATATACGCAGTGACCGCCGTGATATTCGAGGCGATGCCAGGGATCGTCGCGGCGACGTGCGCGAATACCGCGATGATAGACGTGAAGGCGCATCGCAAGCGGAGTTGCGCGCCGACCGCAGGGAAATCAAGGCTGACACACATGAAATCCGAAGTGATAGGCGAGACTTACGGGTTGATAAGCGTGAGCGGCGGGTCGATGTGCGCGATTATCATCAAGACAGGAGGCGTGCTCGCAGAAACTAATCGCAGCGTAGGACAGGCATTCTTGCCTGTCCTCTTTTTTCTTAGAGACAGGCAGGAATGCCTGTCCTACTTCGGACAGACAGGAATGTCTGTCCTACTTTGTGATCCCATCCAGCCTGATGAACTGACTCATGGAGGTGATCACCATTCCCTCGATCACTTCCATGCGACATGCAAGTCCAGGCTTGTCATGCTCGCTGGTTTGTCCCTCGGTGTGATACCAGATCTGACAATTAGTGCACTCCCCATTCCAACAAAAGTCGCCGTAGGAAATAGTTTTCAGTGAAAGGAACTGGAAACAACGAAGCAGCCGGTTCTTCTCAGGCACTTGTACCCGTTGGCCCAACACCTCAATGCTGAGGAGTCGATCGTAAGGGTCGAGCAGATCATTGTCCACGGCAGGCTGGGGGCTGGTTTCGAGTTCCGGTCCGTTCATTCGCGGCAGTATAACTGCTCGGCCATGGAAAACAACATTACAATATAAGACTCTTTACGGGGTCGCACGCAAACTAAATACTTTACGTCAAGCGGGACCAGCTTGGTTCGTGACTAACAGTTGCGCCGCGCTGCATCAGTCCGTGAACGTACTGGTTCAGTTTGAGCATGGTTCACGATATTGCTTCAACTCCCATTCACACCGCGGCTTCAGCCCGGTGACTACGACGTTCTCTAAAATCTTGAAACCGTTTGGACGGTTTGCTATTGCGTTAACCGTACGAAACATTTCCGGGAAACCGTTAAACGGTTCTGGAGATTGTGGGCAATCGTTCCCACCGGGCTGAAGCCGCGGTGTGAATGAAAGTTCAAAGATTCAAACTGAACCAGTACCCGTCTTGAAGGTCCGCTTCTCATCTTCACGGATAACTTGCTAAACTAGCTGCACACGGAGGGTGAAATAATTTGGCTCTTGTTATCTACACGAAACCGGGATGTCCTTATTGCGAACAAGCAAGGGATTATTACAATTCGCAGGCTATTCCGTTCACTGATTATGATGCCCAAAACGATCTGGCGCGACGAGCTGAGATGCTCTCCTTCTCGGACGGTGACCCGACGGTTCCCTGCATAGTGGAAGACGGGAAATTCAAAGCATCAGGTTGGGGCGACCCACCGCGTGGTTGAACTGTCCATGATTGACGGCCGTGCGTCGTCAACACACAAGATTCCAAGATTCGGAAAACGTGGCCTTCAGCGGAAGGTCGCACTCAGTCCACGGCCTCGTCCTCAATGACTTTCTCAGCCAAAGCCTAAATATGAAAAGACCACGATCAACCCCGATAGCGTTTCTATCGTATATTCTCTTCACTCTGCTTGCGCTGAACAGCGCCGGCTTTGGACAATCCAACGGAGACGTAACGCAGCCTCAACCACCCATGACAGACAAGAAAGCCAAGACCACAAAGATTCATAACGAGACGCTGATCGATGACTACTTCTGGCTGCGCGAGAAAACAAACCCGGCGGTGACTGCGCACCTGGAAGCCGAAAATTCTTATGCCGAAGCGATGATGAAACCCACCGCCGGGCTACAGGAAAAACTCTACAAGGAAATGGTCGGCCACATCAAAGAGACCGACATGAGCGTGCCTTATCGCTGGGGAAACTACTTCTATTACAAGCGCACTGAGCAGGGTAAGCAGTATCCGATTTACTGCCGCAAGAAGGGCTCCATCGACGCCCCGGAAGAACTTCTACTAGACCAGAATGAACTTGCCAAAGGCTTCAAGTTCTTCAACATCGGAGC
>JALYTI010000007.1 GCA_030854375.1 Acidobacteriota bacterium
ATGCTCGTCGATACAGCTTGTGTTTAGTTTTCGCCGGAGCATATTTCAATTTGGCGAGGACGTATTGGAGCTTGGCTGCGGCGGGTAGATAACGAAGATTTTCCCGATGTGATTGGATCTTTCGTGCAATGCGAAACACCCGTTGCAGGGATGATCCCGAACCCGGCAATAGCTTGAAGTAACCCGCCGGATACGCATCAAGCAAAGCCAGCAGCGCCACTTCCTCTCCCTGTTCCGCGAGCTGGCAGGCCATCTCAAAGGCGACCGTGCCGCCGGACGATCTTCCTCCGAGCAGGTACGGGCCAGCCGGTTGTACCTCACGCATCTCATCGATGTAGTGCGACGCCATGTCTTCGATAGTTGTATGCGGAGGTTGACTCCCATCCAAACCCTGCGCCTGCAACCCGTAGAACGGTTGATCCGGTCCCAGCAGGCGAGACAGATCGTGGTATTCGAGGACGTTGCCTCCGGCTGCATGTACACAAAAGAACGGCAGTCTGTTGCCGCCATTTTGCATTAGTACCAGAGATGACCAGGGAGCTGACCATCCGTCTTCCCGCAATACCTTTGCGAGCAATCTAACGGTAGGCGCTTGAAATAGAGTCGCGAGTGGCAGATTTCTTCCGAACGATTTTTCAATCTGCGCAAACAAACGAACCGCTAACAGCGAGTGGCCTCCGAGCTCGAAGAAGTTGTCGTCAATCCCGATTGCGCCCACGCCCAGCAGCCTCTCCCAGATCTTCTGCAGCTTGAGCTCAAGTCCGTCCTGCGCCGGCGCAGCGGTGGATTCGTGTGCCGGTTTTCGCCCGTTAATCTGCCGTAAGGCGCTTCTATCAATCTTTCCATTTGCGGAGAGCGGCAGCTTTTCCATCACCACGAAGAGCGATGGCACCATGTGACCAGGCAGTCTCTGAATTAAGAATGTGCGCAAGTGATCGGTAGTGATCGTCTTGCCGGGGCGCGGCACAACATAAGCCGCAAGGTGCTTGTCGCCTTCATCCTTGCGCACTACTACGACCGCTTCGCATACTGCCTCGTGCTCAGCCAGCGCCGCCTCTACTTCCCCCAACTCGATGCGATAACCCCTTACCTTTACTTGATTGTCTACACGCCCTAGAAATTCGATCTGCCCGTCGGGCCGGTATCGAACCAGATCGCCGGTCTTATAAATCTGTGCTCCGGGTCGTCCATCAAAAGGATCGTTAATAAACTTTTCCGCCGTTAACTCAGGTCGCTTCAAATATCCGCGGGCCAACCCGTCGCCGCCTACGTGGAGTTCTCCTGGAATGCCGACAGGCGCCGGATTCAGGTTACTATCGAGCACATAAACGTGAGTGTTTGATATCGGTCGCCCAATCGGAACTGAACCATTGATACCCGCGGGATCTACCACGGGATAACAGCAGGTGAAGGTTGTGTTTTCGGTTGGCCCATAGCCATTGATCAATCGACAACCTTTCAGCTCCCGCAAGACTTTCTTTACGTGAGGCACAGACAAGATATCTCCTCCGGCGAGCAATTGCCGGAGTCCTTTGAGATCGTCAAGGTGAATATCGACCATCAGGTGAAACAGTCCGGCAGTCAGCCACAGCGTTGTCACCTGATAGCGCTTAATCGCGTGTGCCAGTTCGTCCAGCGAAGCTGATCCTGAGGGCATCAATGCCAACCGTGCGCCATTCAAGAGGCTGCCCCAAATTTCAAAAGTAGAGGCGTCAAACGAAATGGGAGCGAACTGCAGAAACACTTCGTCTCTCGCAAAGCTCGCGTAATTGGTATTCCTTACGAGCCTCACAATATTTCTCTGCGTCACCTCCACGCCCTTTGGTTTGCCGGTGGAACCGGAGGTGTACATGAGATAGGCAAGACTGTCCGCAGTTGTTTCAATGCTCGGATTGTCAGGGCTCCTGGTCGCGATGTCTTCAAAGAGTTCTTCGAGGCAGAGGACTTCCGCTAATTGGCCGCCGAAGGATCCGCGCAGCGCTTGGCGTGTTAACAGCAAGGGCACTTCCGCGTCTTCAAGCATGAATTTGCGTCGCGCCTCCGGGTAGCCGGGATCCAGCGGCACATAGGCGCCCCCCGCCTTCACAATTCCCAACAACGCGATGATCATTTCCGGTGAGCGCTCGATGCAGATGCCGACGCGGCTTTCCGGTCCAACACCCTTCCGCTTCAGGTAGTGGGCCAACTGATTTGCACGGGCATTTAATTCCCCATAAGTCATTTGCTGCTCGCCAAAAAGTAAAGCTACAGATCCGGGCGAGGCTTCGACTTGATCCTCAAATAATCTTTGGACGCATTTGTCTGCCGGGTAGTCGCTACCGGTGTTGTTCCATTCGACCAGGAGTTGATGGCGCTCAGCTTCGCTTAAAAGAGGCAGGTCAGAAATTCGTTGCTGTGGGTTGGTAACAATACCCTCCAGCAAATTCTCGAAATGGCCGAGCAAGCGCGTTATGGTGTCGTCGTCGAAGAGATCAGCGTTGCTTTCAATTAAGCACTCAAGCTGACCATCACGCTCCACCGCATCCAGTGTTAAGTCGAAATTCGCTACGACATTATCGACCTGAACATGACTGACAGTGAGGCCGGGAAGTTTGAGGGTCGGTACCGGTTCACTTTGCAGCACGAACATCACTTGAAACAAGGGATTGTGAGCGAGTGTGCGATTGGGCTGTATTTCTTTGACCAGCATTTCAAAAGGCAAGTCCTGATGCGCATAAGCTCCAAGGGCGACCTCCTTCACGCGACGAAGCAACTCTCGGAAGGTCGGATTGCCGGAAAGATCTCCTCGTAGGGCGAGAGCATTGACGAAAAGTCCGATCAACTGTTCGGTTTCTTCCAGACAACGGCCCGCAATCGGCGCACCTACCACGATATCTTCTTCGCCTGTATACCGATAAAGCAGTGTCTGGTAGGCCGCAAGCAAGACCATGAAGAGAGTTGCCTCTTCTTTTTGGCATAGTTCCTTTAGCTGCCTTGTCAGAGTCTTAGACAAAGTAAGCTTCCGTTTCGAACCTCGGAAAGCGCGATGAGCTTGAACCGATGGACGAGCATGGTCAGTCGGCAACTCCAGCACCGGCGGCAAGGTTTTGAACTGGTCCTTCCAGTAGGCAAGCTGAGATTCATGGACTTCCCCTTGAAACCACTGACGCTGCCAGTAAGCGTAGTCCGGGTACTGAATCTGCAAATCAGGCAAGGGCGATGGCTTTCCGTCCGCGAACGCCTCATAGAGAGCCATTAACTCGCGATGAAAAATGCCCATGGACCAGCCATCAGTCACTATGTGGTGCGTTGTCACCAGCACAATGTGTTCATGCTGGTCCAGGCGCAGCAGAATGGCGCGGATCAATGGCCCGTTTTCCAAGTCGAATGGCCGGCGCGCTTCTTCTGCCAACACTCGCCGGCATTCCGTCTCGCGCTCGCGTTCCGGCAGATGACTGAGGTCAAGAAGCGGCATGTCCAGCGCTAGCACTTCCCTGACGACCTGTACCGGAATTCCATCCGACGATGCAAAACTGGTGCGCAACGCCTCGTGACGCTCCACAATGTAGTCAAGCGCACGCTTCAATGCGGAGATACCGAGATCACCGGTGAGCCGCATCGCCTTGGGAACGTGATAAAGCGACGTATTGGGCATTAATTGGCTTAACACCCACAGTCCCTGTTGGTAGTAAGAAAGTGGCGCGGGCAATTCTTTTGGCCGCCGCGAGATGAGCTGCTTTGGTTCGCCGGCGGCGGCTTTCTTTTTCAGAAGCGTCAACTCAACAAGCGCCCGCTTTGCAGGGGAAAGCCCTGCAAGCTGTTCTCGAATATTCAAACTATTTGTTGCCAACCTGGTTTCCGCCTCGCTCATTTTTTCATAATGCTTCGGACAAGATTTGCAATGCGTAGCTTCCTGTAGCGATGAGTGCCAACTTCAGGGCGTGCGCGCGCGTGCCGCCTCTACCTATTTCTTCGGCCAGCCTTTGTTGAGCTTCCTCGTCAGAAAGGTTCTCTAATTCCGCCAGCAAACTAGCCAACTCATCATCCGCTGCTTCTTCTGTCTGCCGTTGATAGACGAGTTCAGCCAGTGTGGCGATGGTTGGTGATTGAAAGACATCAATCAGGTTCAAATTTACAGCTAGATTGCGGCGAAGATTTGAAATCAGTTTGGCTCCCATCAAAGAATGCCCGCCAAGCTCGAAAAAGTTGTCATGGATGCCAACTCGCTCAAGTTTCAACAAGTCACACCAAACCCTGGCTACCGATTCTTCGAGAGGGCTCCGCGGCAATTCGAATCTCGCGTCCAACTCAGGACGTTGCTCGTTCAAGCGAGGTAGCGACTGCCGGTCGATTTTCCCGTTTGGCATCAACGGCAAAGCTTCAATCATTACAAACGTGCCCGGGACCATATACGCTGGGAGCTTCGCCGCCAGGAAGCCTCGCAATTCACTGACGGTCGGTTGCGAATCCCGCGTCGAAACAACATAAGCGACCAAACGTTTATTTCCGCTGTCTTGATCCTGAACGATGACCACCGCATCGGACACACTCTGGTGTTTTCCAAGGGCCTGCTCTATCTCTTCTAACTCGATGCGAAAGCCGCGAATCTTTACTTGATTATCGACGCGGCCCAGGAATTCGATATTGCCATCAGGCTGGTAACGAACGAGGTCGCCGGTTCTGTACAGACCAGGGGCGCGTTCGTTTTCAAAAGGGTTGGAGATGAATTTTTCTGCGGTCAGCTCTGGCCGGTTAAGATAACCGCGGGCGACACCGGCGCCACCGATGTAAAGCTCGCCGGCTACTCCCGCCGGAACCGGGCGAAGTTGTCGATCAAGCACATAGATGCTGACGTTTTGAATCGGCCGTCCGATTGGAATCTCTGAGTGGAGAGTCTCGCGCTTTTTGGCAGAAACATCATATACGGTCGCGACTATCGTTGTTTCCGTAGGTCCATAGGTGTTAATGAGTCGCACCGCGTCGCTTACCCGAGCCTGCCAACTGGCGAGGCGTTCGCGCAAAGCTTTCTCCCCGCCCATTATGACGAGCCGCACCGAAGGCGGGAGCGAGAGATTGTCAGCGGAAATCTCGTCAGTTAATTCGTGCCAGTAAGCAGTCGGCAAATCCAGAACAGTTACTCCAAGGTCGGCACAGCCTCGCAGAAAATCTGCCGCCGAGTTGAGCATTGAATCTGTGCGCAGCACCACAGTCGCACCTGTGATAAGAGCTGGAAAGATTTCTTCGGCGCTTGTGTCGAAACTCAGGGACGCGAATTGCAACACCCTGTCATCGGGGGAGATTGCGTACTCCTCAGCCGCTGCCAGAGCGAAATTCACTAGCGAGCGGTGCTCGACCATCGTGCCCTTAGGTTTTCCAGTTGAACCTGACGTGTAAATCACATACGCAAGATCGGTTGCGGCGGCGGCATCCCGTAGATTTTCACCGCTGCGGCGGTTAATGACGTCCGCGTCTTTATCGAGTCCGACAATGAGGGCACCGTGATCAGACCCCGAGCTAAGATCGGGAAGTCCCTGCAGCATTTGGTCCTTTGTCAGCAACACCGTGACGCCACTGTCGCTTAGCATGAAGGCAAGGCGATTCTTTGGATAAGTTGGATCGAGTGGGACGTACGCTCCGCCTGCCTTCAGAACGGCTAATACTGCCACCACCATTTCGACAGATCTCTCGACGCAGATTCCGACCAAACTCTCCGGACCAACTCCAAGCTCCTTCAGGTAGTGCGCAAGCTGATTGGCCCGGCTGTTAAGTTCCGAGTAGTTCAATTGCTGATGTTCATTGACCAACGCAATTGCTGCAGGGGTTAGTATGACCTGCTGCTCGAACAGCCGATTGATGGGCTTGCTTTTGGGAAATTCGAGGGCGGTGTTGTTCCAGTCGTTAAGTAGGGTCTGCTTCTCTGTATCTGAGAGTAGTTCTACATCCGCTATCGGTTGTTCAATTTGCGACACCATTGACTGGAGAATATTGCCGAGATGCGCCAGCATTTTCTCGATTGCATCGCCGGCAAACCGGTTGCGGTGATAGACCAGTTGTAGTCGTAATTCCTCGGCTGGATCCACAACGAGTGTCAGAGGGTAGTTCGTGCGCGAGAGATGCGAGCTCGAAAGCTGGATAGTTCCATTCAGCTCCAACGACGAGCCGGATCCTGCGAAATTCTCGACCACGAGAAGCGTTTCAAAGAGTGGCAAGTTACGGGGAACATCGCTACATTCCTGAATCTTCGTAAGTGAGCTATGTTCGTGGTCGAGCAATCCCGCAACTTTATTCTGCAGTTTCTTCAAGCACGAGAGGCATGTATCGCCGTCGCTAATTTCAACCCGAACTGGTAAGGTGTTTATTAACAGCCCAACCATCGATTCAATTCCAGGTAGATTGTAAGGCCTGCCGGAAACAGTTATTCCAAAAAGCACATCGTCCGTATTGCAATAGCGGCTGAGCAATACGGCCCACGCTCCCTGCAACAACGTACTAATAGTTAGATGGTGACGTTTCGCGCAGGACTTAATTGCATCAGTTACCAGGGCCGGAAGTAAGACCTGCTTCTCCTCGAACTGTTCATCGGGGCTCGAAAGCTTGCCGGCAAATTTATCCATTGGCAGATAGTTCGGACCGGCAAATCCATCCAACTCGCGCCGCCAAAACTTTTCCGCTTGAGCTGGATTTCCCCTTGCGGACCGCTCTCGCCATTTCAAGTACTCGGCAAACAGAGGCGGCGGTGAGAGATCGATATCTTTGTCGTGTGCTAGTTTCTGATATAGCTGTGACACTTCATTGCGCACGACAGACATCGACCAGCCGTCCAACACGATGTGGTGGTTGCTGACTACAACCCAATACGCGTCGTCACTGGTATGCAGAACTGCAACTCGGATCAGTGGGGGCGTTAATAGATCAAACCCGGTTGCGGCGTCGGCGGCCAGAAACTCATTGAGTCGGTCTTGTTGCTCAACAGCCGATAATCCACGCCAGTCGTGGTACTGAAACGGCAGAGCGGCCTGCGGTTGCACCTGTTGAAAATACTCGGAGTCGTTTGGGAAGAAGCTTGTTCTTAATATCGCATGGCGATCGATTACTTGCTGCCAGGCCTGCGCAAAAGCGCCGCAGTCAAGTGAGCCACGGTATGAATAACAGACTTGTTCGAAATACGCTTTTGATTGCGGCGCGTAAAGCGAATAGATCAGCATCGCCTGCTGCGTCGGGGTCAATTCGTAAACTTCGTTGTTGGTCTGAATCATTGTCGTTACATGCATTCTGCTGACCGAAGTTGAGCTTCCTCTTCTGTAAGCTCGATCAGGTCGGCTAGTATTGCGGCCAATTCTTCATCACCAGTTCGGGCCGTCTGCATTTCGTAAATTGCCTCGGCCAATCCAGCCACGTTAGGTGTTTCAAAAAAACGTCGCAGCGGTAACTCGACGGAAAACATGTTTCGCGTGCGCGAGATGATCTGGGCGGCCAACAACGAGTGTCCTCCTAGTTCGAAGAAGTTGTCGTAAACCCCTACTCGCTCAACTCCGAGGATCTCGATCCAAATGCCGGCCAACCTGTGTTCAATAGGAGTACGCGGAGCCAGATATTCTTTGTCAGCCTCTGATCGTTGCCGGGTCACCTGGCGCGGCGTCTCTATTGCCCGTGTTCGCCGCGCCCACCTAAGCGTTGGCAAATCGGAGAGATGTTGCGCCGGATTTGCCACGATTTTTTCGAGAAGAAGCCTGAAGTCCTCAAGAATCAACGTCATGCTTGTGGGATCAAACAGGTCTGTGCTGAAAGACAAACAAAGGTCCAAACCCTCCACTTTTTCAATTACGCTGAGGGCAAGGTCAAACTTCGCTGTGGCTGTCTCCACCGGCATGCTGCTTATTTGTAGTCCCGGCAAGATCAACTCCGGCTTCGTTTCGTCCTGAAGAACGAACATGACCTGGAAAAGCGGACTTCTACTAAGACTGCGTTCAGGCCGCAACTTCTCGACTAACTTCTCAAAAGGAGTCTCCTGGTGTGTGTACGCGCCCAGCGCGGCTTCACGTGTCCGTTTGATGAGTTCGCGAAGTGTCGGATTCCCTGCGAGGTCACCGCGCAGTACCAGGGTATTTACAAAACAACCTATTAACCCTTCCGTTTCAATCAGCGTGCGTCCTGCAACCGGCGTCCCTACCAACACGTCGTCCTGCCCTGAATAGAGGCTAAGCAAGATCTGGAAAACACAGATAAGGGTCATGAAAAGAGTCACGCCTTCTCGGTGGCTCAGTTCCTTCAGCAATTCAGCGAGACTGGCCGGTAGGGCAATCGATGTTTGCTCACCACGGAAACTGGGGCTGGCCGGTGGTGCATAATCCGTGGGCAATTCCAGCGAAGCTGGCGCGTCCTCAAGTTGCTTTTTCCAGTAAGCGAGTTGCTGTTCGAGGACTTCTCCGTTGAGCCAGTTGCGTTGCCATTGAGCAAACTCCGCATATCGAATTGGCAACTCCGGCAGCGATTCTTGCTGCACGTGATTTTGATAGAAGGTAGAAAGCTCCAGAAAGAATATTTTTATGGCCCAGGCGTCGCTGATGATGTGATGGATCGACAGCAGAAGAACATGTTCTTGCTCGGCGAGGTGCAACACTGTGACCCGAAGCAATGGACCGCGCGAAAGGTCGAAAGGTTTCTCGGCTTCGACTTGGATCAGTCGCTTTGTTTCTTCTTCGCGTGCACCCGAAGGGACCGACCGTAAGTCCTGAACCTGAAACGGCACCGTGACCGCGGGCTTTATTATCTGAACCGGCCTGCCATCGGTGGCCACAAACGTCGTGCGCAAAGCTTCGTGGCGGGCTGCAATCATTTGTACCGCACGTTCTAACTTTGACAGGTCGAGAGTGCCTTTGAGACGCAAAGCCCGATTAATGTTGTAGAGCGAACTTCCGGGCTCGAATTGGTCGAGGAACCATAGGCGTTGCTGAGCGAAAGAAAGAGGAATTTCCTGACCTCGCCTGGTGCGTTGCACTGTTGGGATAGAAGGGCCTTCCCTGACGACCATTGAATCGATCCTAATGGCAAGATTCCTAATCGTCAGACCGTCAAAAAGCGCACGCAGTGGCAATACGATCTTGAGTTGCTGATTAATCCTGGCAATCACTTGTATTGCCAGCAGCGAGTGACCACCTAACTCAAAGAAGTTGTCCTCTACTCCCACGTTCTTGACCTGCAACACTTCGCTGCATATCCGTTGCAACAGTTTCTCGGTCGCGCTTTGCGGAGCTTCAAACCTCGTCGAGAGCTCTGGCCGCATGTCTTCCGGTTCCGGCAATACCCGCCGGTTCACCTTGCCGTTCGCCGTCAGGGGAAGAGCCGCCAGCCGCACAAACATTGAGGGCACCATGTAGTCTGGTAACTGCGAGCTGAGGAAGGTGCGAAGCTCAGTTACTGTTGGTGGGAGATCTGTCGGGACGAAATACGCTATCAACCGTTTGCTACCGTCGCCGAAGTCTCGTGCGACAACGGCGTTTTCTTTCACCGACGCATGCCGCGCAAGTATCGCTTCGACTTCGCCCAATTCAACACGAAAGCCTCGCAGTTTCACCTGGCTATCTCGTCGGCCGGCGAATTCAAGCTGACCGTCTTTGCGATAGCGGGCCCAATCGCCGGTCCGGTAAAGCCGCGTCCCCGGTTTGTCGATGCAGGCATGAAGAATAAACTTCTCCGCTGTTAGCTCCGGCCGGTGCAAATATCCGCGCCCTACTCCCGCACCGCCGATGTAGAGTTCGCCCGCCACGCCCGCAGTCACGGGTTGTAGGTCTTCGTCGAGAATGTAAATCTCCGAGTTAGCAATAGGTCGCCCGATCGGAACAACGTGAGTATTGCCCGCGTCAGTCGCTGGAATTGTGTAGGTGCAAACGATGCCGGCCGTTTCAGTCTGGCCAAACATGTGGACATGCCGCCCGGGGTGACCAAATTGATGCATCCAGGTATGCGGAATGTCTGACAACAATGGTTCGCTGGCTGAAAGCATCAGGCGTAGCCGGTTGTCGAGAAGCCGGTTTTGCGATTCACTATCGAGAGCTAATATCGCAGCCGTGCAATTCCGCCAGAACGATGGGACCGCATCCATGACTGTCACACCACTTTGCTTGATCATCTCAAACAGAGCCAACGGATCTTTTCTTTCCTCGGAGCTTGCGATTACAACCGTCGCGCCTTGTGAAAGCGGCAGCAGCAATTGACGGCGTGATGAGGAGAACGCAACCGACGCGGTATGCAAGTAACGATCGTTCTGATTGAGGTCTAGTTCCAGCTGGAGCGCCAGCACATAGTTTGCCAGGCTTGAATGATTGATCATCACGCCCTTCGGCTCTCCCGTCGATCCGGACGTGTAAATCACATAGGCCAGGTCGTCAGGCCTTGCTCCATCAGCCAGGTTTTCATTAGATTCCCGTGCAATGCGAGGTCCGCTGGCGTCAAGAAGAACTAGTCCGGCTTCGTGTTGCGGGAGCCGGGAAATAAGAATCTCTTTGCTTAAGACAATTGACACTCGTGAGTCTTTGACTATCCACGCCAGCCGTTCAGTCGGATATTCGGGATCCAGAGGCAAATATGCTGCGCCCGATTTGAGAATTCCGAGAATGGCGACAGCCATGTCCAACGAGCGATCAATACAGACGCCGACCAACACTTCCGGTCCAGCTCCGAGTTGGCGCAAATATCGCGCTAATTGGTTCGCTTGGGCATTAAGTCCGGCGTAACTCAGTCGCTCATTCCCACAAAGCACCGCCAGCCGCTCAGGGCCTCGTGCTGCCTGCTCTTCAAAAAGCCGTGAGACAGTATTGTTGAGGAAATGGGCCATGCTCGCCCCACGGCCTTGCGGCGACGCTTCATCGGCGTTGCCGGCAAGGCTGCGCGGTTCGAAACTAACGTTCTCAGCAATACTCGACATGATGTTCTACCTGGATTTGCGAGCGCCGGCTTTGACAACCAACCAGCGGGGCGGCTGTGCTAAAGGGCACTGCAATTCGCTCAGCTCTCTTTACTAATTTTGATTATGTAACCAATCTTATGCTTCAAGTCTGATTGAATAGAGACGTAAATATCGCCCTGGTCATCCACGGTGACTCCTTGAATGTTTTTGAGTTGCCCTCCAAAGGCAGCGATAGTCCTCAGCTCTTCATTGGGCGTGTAAACGTAAAGCTTGCCCGCCTGGCTGTCTGTTATGTAGAGCGAACCTTTGGAATAGAAAATCGTCTCCGGCGAAAATTGATCTTTGCGATCAATCAAGCGATGAAGCGTGCGGTTTGTGTCCAACAGGTAAAGGACGTTGTCTTCGTTGTCGGCAATATAGAGATTGCCTTTATCGTCAAACGTCATGCTCTCGGGTTTGGTAATGCCAAACTCTCTGCCAAGAAACACTGAAACCGCTCCGGCTTTGCTGACTTGAAACACCTGGTGCTGGTCCGCATCGCCAACCAGTATCGATCCATCGGGAGCGACCGTAATTCCTTCTGTAGAAAACAGTCCCTTATCCTTCCCCGCCAGCAATTGCTGCTTGCCCAGTGCGTCTACTTCCCAAACACCTCCAGCATCGTCATCGCTGAAAAAAATGTTTCCATCCCTGTCTATTGCCAGATCTTCCGGGGACTGCGCGCCAAAATGGGAATCGAGTAGCATCTTCACCCCGTCATCCTTACTCCAGACTTCAAGCGCGCCGGCGCCTTCGTCAGCCAGATATAGCTTTCCCTGGTTCCATCGCAGGCCATCAGGTGAGCCGAAACCGGTTTTGTTTGTCGCAAAGACGCTCGCCTTGTATGAACGATCGGTCATCAGGACGAAACCGTCTTTTCCAAGGTTGCAAGACGTCAGAAAAAAGAGGCCACATAAGGCAACCGCGAGACAGCTTTGGGTCCGCAGGCCAACAGCGGATTTTCGTCTTATAGTCATAATTACGTTCGGCGACCGGCTTAGCTCGTCCATAAGTTAACCAGTCATGATGTGACGTCTGATTGTCGCAAGCAGTCCTAGGAATTGTCTGACGTGAATGAGTGTGCTCGAGATTTCAAACACGACAGCGAAAAGGAGTGCGCTTGAAAGCGCCGCGTACTTAAGCGACCAAAGAGTTACCCTATCAAGCACGTTGCCGATCCGGCGCTGCGATGCAAAGCGCAATACCGACAATTCAGTGATTGCAACCGCTCCTCCAGCCACGATATCGATCGGGGCGTGCGCGCCCTGGATCATCTTGCCCGCAAGAATGACAAAGATTGTCCATCCAATAGCAATCACTCCGATACGCCGAGACACCAACCAGATTCCCAGGGAGATCGCTAGAAAAAATCCAGCGTGGTCGCTGGGAAACGATCCAAGATCATTAGTTTGCACGTCGCCGTTGACCAGTTCGCGGTGATCCTTTTGGCTAGTCTCGTCGAGAGGAATACGAACGTTGGAACGTTTCATCTCAACCAGCGTGTCGCCTGATAGGTGATAGATCTTCTGCGACTCGATAGCGGGGCGCGGTAAAAAAATCGTATGCGAGAGTGCCTTCGTTGTACCGAGCACGCAGACCGCGGCGATCAGAGTGGTCAGCAAGATCTTCCGGCGCGCCCGCGTTTCAACTGTGGTCTTGCCGCTGTACCAGGCTGCAAAAAAGCAGCATCCGATTATTCCAGCCTTGACCAGATCGTTTTCCTGGGTGAGACCCACCAGGCTATCGAACAACCATGAGCGGCCAGCCATGCCATTCATGCGTAGCAGAATCTGATCGTTCAGATTTGTGAGTTGTCCTGTCAGCTCGGCCAGCAAGGCCGAGAGCGCAACGCTATCTATCAAGACAATGGCCTCCTGTGGCCTTTTCCTCGAACCGATGATTAGGCTTCCGTTCTATAGAAAGAAACGGGCAAAACGCGTCAATTGCCAGAAAAATAAGAGGTTAAGTGACTGAACCTAGTAGCTTTTGCGCTGTTTCTTAGGTTGCCGGATGGAGATCAGGTAGGGTTGTCGCCGCCGCGCTATCCAGGGGAACGAAGCCTTCCCAAATCGGGTTTCTTTGAAGCTCCACCCCAGGCGCGACCTCGCGGAGGAATTCAAGCAGTCGCTTCTGGAAAATTGAGCGGTCGAAACGGCAGGCGTGAAGTCGCAACTCAGAAGAATCCCATGAACGAAGTTCAAAAGCTTCTATGGCTTGGGTCAGTGAGGTGGCGGTAGGTTGATCAAAAAAGAGGCCGGTGACGCCGTCGATAACTGTTTCAAGAGCGCCGCCTGCGCGAAACGCAATTACAGGCCGGCCGGCAGCGTTAACCTCGAGCGGTGTCATACCGAAGTCTTCTTCGCCGGGAAACAAGAGTGCGCGACAGCGAGCGGCATATCGTGCGACGGCCTCGTCGCTCTGCCTTCCTAGAAATCGAACAGTTGGTCCCGCAAGCTTTTCAAGTCGCACGCGATCGGGACCGTCACCAACAATTAGAAGTCGGCGATTTAAGCGGGTACACGCCTCAATAGCGAGGTCAATCCGCTTGTACGGAACCAGACGCGACAAAACAAGATAGTAATCCTCCGGTGCCGTTCCCTTGCCTGACACGGGTTGAAAACGATTCACATCGATCGGTGGCGGTATTACTGTCGAGTCACGACCGTAAATCTTTTTGATACGCTCAGCCACAACGTGCGAGTTGGCGATGAAGTAGTCTGGCTGCCTGGACGCTCGCAGATCCCAGCGCTTTAGTATGGCAAGCAGAATCGGAAGTAGCTTCCGGGCAATAACGCCGAACTGAGAGCGCGCGCTGTAGTCTTCATAACGCCACACCCATCGCATTGGCGTGTGGCAGTAACAGACGTGCACCGCATTGGGACGCTTGTGAACTCCTTTTGCATAGCCAAAACAACTGCTGACGATCAAATCGTATTTCGATAAATCAACCGATTCGACTGCGAAGGGATAAAGGAGGAAGTAATGACGGAAGTTACGTTTTAGACCAGGAAGGTATTGCATCCAGGAAGTCTT
>JALYTI010000197.1 GCA_030854375.1 Acidobacteriota bacterium
GCTTTATCTCACCGCTAAACGCACCACCTGGTTTACGGGATCGGCCATAAGCGACGATTCTCAGTTCTTTGCAAACGCTACCTGTATTTACCCGAACTTGCCGGAACAGTTTGCCCCGCCAGTCTTCATCGATTGGCGGGGCACATATCTTTTTGTCCAACGATAAATTGACTACTTGTGGTAGAGCACCTCTTCCTGTTGTTGTTCTGATTCGCCCGGAGTTAGGGTACCGGAATCTAAATCCTTACCAGCCATCTCAGCAAAAAGTTTTTCATACTGGTCAACAACCCGATCCCAATCATAATACCGTTGCACCCGAAGTTGCGCGCGATGGCGATAACTTTGGACGAGCGAACCATCGCGTAGGACGCGCTGCAGTTTCTCCGCGAGATCCAATTCGTCTACATATGGTATCGCCGCGTCTCCGACTGCTTCGATGTTTTCCGGAGTGGCGAGCGTTAAGACGCAATTACCATAGCCCATCGCTTCCAGAAGCGCAGGATGTGTTCCTCCAACTTCGGTTGCGTGGACGTAACAATATGCATTCTGCTGCAGGGCCCTGTAGTCCTGCCCAAAAACGAAGCCGGTAAAAACGATTCGTTTGTCGCCTCGCGCCCGGGCTTTCAAATCTCTTATGTAATCGTGCGCATACGGCGCATCGCCGACAATCAATAATCGATATGCTGTCCGCACCTTCTTGAAAGCGTCGATTACGAGATGTGCATTGTTCTCCGGCTCAAGCCGTGAGACGTAGAGAACATATCGGTTTGGCTCCGCTCGCCAGCGCCGCACAGCCGTGCGATCCGGGCGGCGTTCAACTTCCGAGCCGTAGGCAATCATCCTTGATTTTGCGTTGTAACGAGTGAGGTAGTAGTCGTGAATAACCTGGGCATCAGTTATTGTGATGTTGGGAAGAACGGTAGCCAAACGTTCGGCAAGTAAGTAATAACGGCGCGCCAGCCAGTTCCATTTCTTTCGTTTATGCTCCAGCCCGTCCACGTTGATCGCTACCGGAGTTCCTGTGAATCGAAGTATGGGTGCGAAAGGAGCATTCGCGGCATTGCAGATTAACGCAGCGTCGAATCGGGAAGGAACCGCATGGACCGCAGACAGAAATGCGTGAACGACAGTATCAAAATATTTATGACGGATGGTTGGAAGCACCTTTAGACGAACACCGTGGTACTCCAACTGACGCGGCGAGACATAGTGTGCCCGGCCGTAAACTGTCACTTCGTGCCCGCGGGCGACAAGTCTCGTTGAAAGATGTTCCGCGAAGGTTTCAAATCCACCGTAGCTAGCCGGGATGCCACGCGTTCCGAGAATGGCTATGCGCATAACTAGAAACTTTATTTCGCTACGTGCCGTGGGCGCCTGATTTATTCGACTAGACTACCCGGTCTTATCAAGCCGTCCCAGCGGCTTTCTTATAAACGGCCAGAGTTTGACGCGCTGTCTCTTGCCAATCAAACAGTCGAGCACGTTCGAACCCTTTGACGCGAAGCTGCGATCGCAAGTTTGGATTACTAATTACTTTCTCGAGTGCAGAGGCGATATCATTCACGTCGAACGGATTCACGAGTATACCCGCTTCTCCGACAACTTCAGGCAGACTCGTTTTGTTGCTCACGATAACCGGCGCGCCACATTTCATCGCTTCCAGCGGTGGCAAGCCAAAACCTTCGAAGTATGAGGGATAAACAAAACAGAGCGCTCCTGAATATAGCGCCGGCAAATCGGCTTCGGGCACGTACCCGGTCAAAACTACGGAGTTACTAACTTCCGATTCCTTGACGGCGCGAAGTGTTTCGTCATATAGCCAGGCGCATTTCCCAACGAGAACAAGTTGAGGGAGCTTACCCTCTCGTTGCGTGCTGCGCAAGCTTGAATAAGCTGCGATAAGACGACTTAAGTTCTTGCGCGGCTGGATCGAGCCAACCGTTAAAATGTAGTCAGAGTCTATACCATAAATTTGTCTGACTCGTTGAAGTTCTGAGGCATCGTCGACAGGTCCAAAATGCGATGGAGCGGCTAACGGGATAACGTTTATTTTTTCGGGAGTGATGCCATAGGTCGTGATTATGTCGCTGCGAACGTATTCTGAAAGTGCCACGATTTGCGCAGCCTTGCGAGCTGAGCGACGCACAGTTATGCGAAGCTGCGTCCGACTGCGTCGCTTGAATGTTTGCGGCAGATGTTCAAAAGAGAGGTCGTGAATACTCACTACGACAGGACAGGGAGCAAAAGGCGGGGCTGTAAACTGAACGTGAAGGACATCGACCGGATTTCTTCGTAACTCAGCGCTTAACGTCAGAGGGATGCGGACAAAAGGTGTATGCGGAAGTGTGGCGCGAACGACAAAGTTTGGCCATCTGTTGCTGAAACGTTCAACAGCCTCTCGCCTGGTAACATATACCGTGTAACGGTTTTCCGCATCGATCTCAGCGAGAGCTTCAATCAAGTTAGTAGCGTAGCTCTCATTCCCGCCAAGTCCAGTCCCCACAGAGTGGGCGTCGATTGCTATACGCAAAATCCGCGCGGCTCCCTAAGGGTGTGGGAAGTTTAGTTCAAAGCGAGGCGAGTCAATTAATGGTTTTCGGGTAGTACGATGGGCGGGAGAAGAAAACAGAAGTAAGCAGGCAAATCTTATTCGTACTCCTGCTCCCTGCCGAGTGCCTACTGCCTCCTGGAGTTCGGGCCGCTATTTCTTTGCTGCCGATGCTTGTGGATCGCCACCCTGCTGGCCGCGTGTGTCGCGCTCGCGAATACGCGCAGCTTTTCCGCGGAGCTCACGGAGATAATAAAGCTTTGCTCGCCGCACCCGGCCCTTTTTGACTAAGTCAATATGGTCAACGATGGTCGCGTGCAACGGAAAAATTCTTTCCACACCCACGCCGAAGCTCGTCTTGCGTACAGTGATTGTCTCCCTGGCGCCACCATGTTTGCGAGCGATTACAACACCTTCAAAGGCTTGCAAACGTTCCTTGGTCTCCGATTCCTTAATGCGTACATGCACGCGTACGGTATCGCCAGATTGAAAATCGGGAATACTCTTGCGCAGTTGGGTTTTTTCAATACTATCTAATCGATTCATGTTCTTGGCTCCGTACCAATATCTGGCGATTTATTCAAACTTCGGCGTTCCGGGTTAACCCAAATCTTCTATAACAAAGATTCACTTCAAAAGATCGGGACGATTACGTTGCGTTTTCTTCAGCGCAGCCTCACGGCGCCAGCGTGCAATCTCAGCATGATTACCTTTGAGCAAAACATCCGGGACGCTCAACCCCGAAAACTCGGTCGGGCGAGTGTAATGCGGGTGGTCCAGCAAGTCCCGCGAAAATGACTCGTTCGTTGCCGAAGTTTCGTTGCCCAGGGCTCCCGGTAACAAACGAACAAGCGCATCGATAACCACGACCGCCGCCGGCTCACCACCGGACAAGATGTAATCACCAATGGAAATCTCGTCCGTTGCCAGCGACTCGCCGACGCGTTCGTCGACGCCTTCATAGCGTCCGCAAATCAAAACTATTTGGGACGCGCTCTGTGAAAGATCCTGCGCAAGTTCCTGCGTAAAGACCCGGCCCTGCGGTGACAAGAGAATTACCCGCGTTTGCGGCGGATAATCTGTTCGATTGTCACAACCTGTTAGATCCCGAACGGCGGCAAATATTGGATCCGCCTTAAGGACCATTCCCTCGCCACCACCGAATGGCCGATCGTCAACCACGTGATGTTTGTCACTGGTCCATCGTCGCAGGTCGTGTGCTGTAGTTTCCACCAGGCCCGCGGCCCGAGCCCTTCGAATAATCCCGTAATCAAACGCTTCGCGGAAAAACTCCGGGAAAATGGTGATGATATCGCAGCGCAGCACGATGCAACTTCAAAGAAAACTACAAATCCAAAAGACCATCGGGTGGATCGATGACGATCTTCTTGCGCGGGATATCAATTTCCACAACGATCGATTTCGCCATCGGTATTAGGTGTTCGCGCCGCGCATCGTCTTCAACAACCAGCAGCTCGACACCGCCAGTTCTCATTACTTCTCGAACTTTGCCGATTGCTGAGCTATTGGCAACTCCAACCGAACAACCTTCAAGTTCCCAATCATAAAATTCATCTTTAGAAAGCTGGACGCGCTCCGCTTCAGGGATCCCGAATTCGAAGCCTACCAGCGTCTTTGCCGATTCAATCGTGTCGTAACCCGAAAACTTGAGCACCATACGATCGTTTTGAAACCAGTAGCTCTCGAGCTTCAATTGCTTGCGCTCCCCGCCCGGCGCAATACCCGACAACTCCGCGACGTCTTCAAATCGCTCCGGAAAATCTGTCAAAAGATCGGCTACTAACTCGCCCTTAAGGCCTCTCGTCCTGACACCGCGAGCGACGATAATCAAGCCCTCCCGGCTTTTCTCGCGTAGCGAATTCATTCCGCAATTTCGAGAACGAAGCGATGCTTTCTCTTTAGACTTACCGCATAAGCCAACGAGCGCAGCGCACGTACTGTACGGCCTTGCCTGCCTATCACCTTGCCCATGTCTCCAGGAGCGACACGAATCTCGATAAGAGTTGCGCCTTGCTGAACAATCTCGCGCACGTCGACTGCCTCTACATCGTCAACTAACGACTTAACGACCATCTCGACGGCTTCTTTCATGGTTTTGCACGCAGCGCGGGTCTAGACTTCAGCTGGAACTGCTGATTGTTGCTTATCGCTGACTTTGATCAGTTGGCTCACCGTCTCGGTCGGCTTTGCGCCCTTTTCTATCCAATAACGAACGCGGTCCATATCCAACTTAATCTCGGCGGGCTCACGCGTCGGATTGTAAGTGCCCAGGTTCTCGAGACACGCACCGTCGCGCTTTGATTGTTTCTCCTTCACAATAATTCGATAGGAAGGTCGCTTCTTGGCGCCCGTGCGCATCAGTTTAATTGCTAACAAAATCATTACCTCCGGTTGTCGCTAACCAATTTCTCTCTAAATTTCGCGATGCAAAGCTCTCGTCTTCGCGCTCTCTTATCTTCTTTTCTTTTTCCGTTTCTTCTTCAGCTTTTTCCTTGATGGTCCACCGGGAGAAGGTAATGAAGGCGAATCGTCACCGTTACCACCCATTCCGCCCATATCAGGCATTCCCACCATCCGCCTCATCATCTTACCTTTGAGACCGCTGCCGCCAAACATCCCCGAACTCGATAGCTGTTTCATCATCTGCCGCATCTCAACGTATTGCTTGATGAGCTGGTTGACCTCCGCGACCGATGTCCCGGATCCGCGGGCTATTCTGCGGCGCCGGTTGGCGTTCAGAATCTTGTGATCCGTCCGTTCCTCGGAAGTCATCGAATCGATGATTGATTCGGTGCGCTTTAGTTCTTTCTCCATCAGCTTCGTCTGCTCTTCA
>JALYTI010000198.1 GCA_030854375.1 Acidobacteriota bacterium
TGACTAAACGGTAGTGGATGTGGTGGCGCACAAGTGCGCTGACTAAACGGTAGTGGATGTGGTGGCGCACAAGTGCGCTGACTAAACGGTAGTGGATGTGGTGGCGCACAAGTGCGGCTTCGCCGTCGCGCAGTGCGGTAAGGCTCTGCCTTACCGTTTGACGTCTCTTTTTCAAGCGGCTCCGCCGCCCTTTGAGGCATAGCCTCAAAAATAATAGTTAATCAGGTAGTCGGAAAGGCGGAGCCTTTCCGCACTGCGCGGCGGCAGAGCCGACATCAAGATCAGTGGCGCACATCAATCGCCAGACCGCCCGCAAATGCAAGAATGCGTCGTTCAGCCGTTCCATACTCTGCGACCCCACGCCGCCTGCCCGCCCCAGCGCGCGCCTGCCGCGGCCGGGGGGTCCGATCCGAGCAAGGTGGGTAAAATTCTGCAAATTTGCCAGTGAGGAAATCATGAAAGCATTGAAACTTCGAGTGTTGCTTCTATCTATTTCGGTCCTCTTTTTGACCGCCGCCAGTGTAGCCGCGCAGGGTGTCATAGTGCCGGGTCCTTGTACCCGATGCCCTGAGCGGCCTCGGCCCGTCTCGTTGCCGCGCGCTCTTCCGATAAAATCGATCAAAATAGATACAAAGATATCGTCGCAGGTGGCAACGACCCACGTCGAGCAAGTATTTAGGAACGATACCGACGCTACCCTGGAGGGAACTTATTTTTTCCCAATTCCAGAGCAAGCTTCAATTACAGAGTTTGCAATCTGGGATGGTGACCGCCGGCTGGTCGGCGAGGTGCGCTCTCGCGAAGAGGCAAGACGTATCTACGATGAGATCGTAAGGCGTCAACGTGACCCGGGACTCCTTGAGTACGCCGGCAAGGATCTTTTTCAAGCAAGCATCTTTCCTATCCCTCCTCATTCGGACAAGAAACTCGAAATTACTTATTCACAGGTTCTCAGAGCGGAATCAGGCACCGTAGCCTATCGCTACCCGCTGGGAACTGGCAGACAAGTGACGCAGATTGGGAGCGTCTCCGGTCGAATTGAGCTTGACAGCAAAGAGCCCGTGCGGAACATCTACTCGCCGAGTCACGAAGTTGAGGTGAAACGAAATGGCGAACGCCGTTCTGTCATCAGCTTTGAAAGTCCCGGCGGGATAGAACCACAAGACTTCCAGCTCTTTTATGCAATTTCCGCCGAGGATTTTGGGGTAACGCTCCTCACTCATCGAGAACCCGGCAAAGATGGTTACTACCTGTTGATGATTTCACCCAAAGACGATTGGTCGGAACAGGAATATGCAGCCAAGGATATCGTGTTCGTGCTCGACACTTCAGGCTCGATGGCCGAAGAAGGAAAGATGGAGAAGGCGCGTGCAGCCTTGCTTTATGGAATCAGAATTCTACGGCCGCAGGATCGCTTCAACGTTGTCTCATTTGCAGGTGAAGAGCATCTAATGAGTGCTGACCTGATAAATGCTGACGAGGCCGCGAGGACGCGGGCCATCAAGTTCGTTGAATCTTTAAGACCTGTAGGTGGTACAAACATTGATAGTGCCCTGCGAGCCGCGCGCGATCAGATAGCGCGTACCTCGAACCTGGGGCACCCGCGAATGATTGTGTTTCTCACCGACGGACTGCCAACCGTGGGTCAAACAAACATCGAAAATATTCTGCTGAATCTGAAGAGCACCGCCGAAGCTCGTATCTTTCCTTTCGGCGTCGGCTACGACGTGAATACGTCCTTGCTCGATCGTCTGGCATCTTCCTCGGGTGGCGTGGCGGATTACGTAGAACCCAAAGAGAATCTGGAGGTAAAGGTTTCCAACTTCTTTGCCAAGATAAATTATCCAGTTCTGACCGAGCTGCAACTTGATATGGCGGGAGTTGAAACTGATCTGACTTACCCTCGCAATCTGCCTGACGTGTTCAGAGGATCGCAACTTACTATGATCGGCCGATATAGAAATCCAATTGATATGGACCACGTGCGCTTGAAATTGAACGGCAGGAGCGGCGGCGCGAATAGGATGTTCTTCTACAACAACCTGCGCTTTCCCATAAAAGAGGACTCCAACGATTTTCTCCCGCGTCTGTGGGCAACGCGTCGCGTAGGCTGGTTAATGGAACAAGTCCGAACAAACGGTGAGCAGCGTGAGCTACGCGATGAGATTGTCGATCTCGGAACGCGCTACGGTATTGTGACTCCTTACACTTCTTATCTTGCGTTGGAGCCGGGCGCCGCGGCGCAGAATATAGCCAGCTTGCCCATGAGGGACAGGGGTTTTATCGGCGGCAACCGTCGGCCAGACGCCCCTCCGTCACCCAAGGCGGCGGACGCGAGCGCCACGACTGGCGCAGCGGCCGTGCAACAGAGCAAGCGATCCCGCGCGCAGCAGGAAATGTCGAGGATAGAAACGGACAGCCCGTCTTCTATGAGAACTGCAGGAGGCAAAACGTTTTACCTGCGCGATGGTGTGTGGATTGATTCCGACTTCAAAACGGGTAAGACTCTGCCGGAAACCGTAGTCAAGTTTGGCAGCGATGAATACTTCGCGTTACTAAAACAGAAGCCTCGATTGGCGGAGTTCTTCTCTTTAGGTGAGCAGGTAATTGTGACCTTCGAGGGGAGAATCTACCGGGTTAGCGCTGCGAATTAGTGGCGAAGTCTACTTGAGCCTGCTGAGGGCTATGCGCTTCGGGCCCATGCGCATAGCCCTTAGTTGTGTCTTGGGGCGTCTTGTCTTGAGGCAGCCAATTAGGGTACAAAGTCACAAACGGATGCGATTTAGAACAGGGTGTAGACGACTCCGGTCACAGTTTATTGCCGCAATCTGCCGCACGCGTTCAAAAATAATAACTACAATGGAATGTCGCGATAATAACCAGCAGAACAGAGTCATGCAATACCGCTCGCCGCAGCGATTGATCGTCGCGCTGCTGTTCCTGATCGTTCTTGCTGCTCCGATCAAGAGCCAGCAGGGTTGGGTTCCGACGCGCGTAGCTCCGCCGGGCGAGGATCTTAATACCGTTTATTTTCTAGATAACAAACTAGGCTGGGTTGGAGGAGACAATGGATTTCTCAGTCGAACGGATGACGGTGGACTCAGTTGGGTGCGACAGATAGTCACAACGACCGATGCTATCAACGACGTCTATTTTCGCGACAAGGACGCGGGGTTCTTGATTGCGGGAAACGCCATCTTCGCCACCCGCGACCAAGGCTCGCGGTGGACTGAAGTTCGGCGCTTTCTACCGAGAGAATTTGACGGGGCCGATGTAGAACTGTACAGCGTTCTCTTCTCCAGTAAGAAGAAAGGGTGGGTCGTCGGTTCCGTCAGCAAGCGCGATCGGGTCATTGATAGTATCCTCGTTTACACTGACAACGGCGGCGAAACCTGGCAGAGGCAGCGAGCGCCGAGCCGTTTGGAGCTAATTCATATTGATTTCGCCAACGACAAGCATGGCTGGATCGCCGGTACTGAAGGAACGATTCTCCGAACAGTCGATGGCGGACAAACATGGAGCAAGCAAGAGTCGGGAACGACAGCAACGATCTTTCACATAAATTTTCGCGGCGAAAAAAGAGGTTTGGCGGTGGGCGAGAAGGGAACCGTTTTACAAACTTCGGACGGTGGGGAAAATTGGACGCCGGTCGACGTCAAGGTGCGCTCTACGCTCCTGAATGTTCAGTTTGTCAACGATAACAACGGTTGGGCAGTAGGCCGTGGTGGGACTATTCTGCGAACGGACAATGCCGGTGTGACCTGGATTGAACAGCAATCAGGCACCAAGCAGAATCTTTACGGACTGTGTTTTGTTAAGAAGATAGGCTGGGCAGTTGGCGGTGATGGAATGCTCCTCCGCTACGAACAATGAGCCGTCTAACTCGGAATTACTCTGTGACAACTGTCAATCAAACAAAAAATGGCGGCCACGCGACTAACTGTGCCATCGCAGTGAAATTCTGCAAGATTATCGGTGCTGCGCTTGTAAGCCTGTCTTGCGTCGTGTCAGTTGCGTCGCAAGCGAATACCTTCCGGCAAGATCCCGGGGTCAGCGAACACAAGATCGTGATTGGAACGGTCGTGCCGGCAAAAGGACCGCTGGCTGAGATGGGCCAGGCAGTCAGGGCGGTCACCATCGCTTTCTTCGATGAGCTTAACAGCCAAGGTGGAATCTACGACCGGCGGTTTGAATTGAAGTTTATTGAAACGGCTGAGACGCCGACGGCCACTCGCGTCAACCTTGAGCGCGTGCTTACGGAGTATCCTGTCTTCGCCATGACGGGGGCCTTTATTGCGGGAGCCGAAAAAGAGATTATTCCCCTCATGAGCCAAAAGAAAGTGCCGCTGATTGGTCCTTTAACGCTTTATCCTCAAACAGGCTCTCCGTTGAACCGGCAAGTTTTCTATTTACTGTCTGGAATTGACGTGCAGGCCCGTGCGCTGATCGATTTCGCCGCGAAAAAGCCAGACCTCAAAAACTCAGGGCTCGCAGTTGTCTATCCTCGCAGCGAGGTCAATGCAAGCATCTTCGAGGCCATCAAAGACCAGAGTAAGAAAGACGGATGGAGCGCGCCCAGGGCCTACGACTATTTGGCCGGAAACTTTGATGCTGCTGGGATCATCAAACAACTCAACCAAACTACTCCACAAGTAGTGTTCTTGCTGGGTGGGAGTGAGGAAGCTCTCTCGTTCATGAAAGAGGCTGAAAAGGTGAGTTGGCTCCCGACCATTTTTCTGCCCACGGGCAGCGTCGGCACAGCGATCTTCGGAGTGCCGGCGGGCTTTGATGGCAAAGTGTTTATATCCTTTCCGACTTCTCCTGCCGATCAAACGGCAGATGGCGTCAAAGATTTTCGCGCACTGGCTGAAAAATACAGTCTGCCGTCAAAACATTTGGCCGCTCAGGTTTCTACGTATAGCTCGGCCAAGATATTGGTTGAGGGTTTGAGGCGCGCGGGTAAGGACCTGAGCCGGGAAAAGCTGATTCAAGTTCTGGAAGGACTTCATGAGTACTCTACGGGACTGACACCGGCCATCAGCTATGGCCCCAATCGTCGCATCGGAGCAATGGGGGCTTATGTTGTCTCGATAGATCTCAAACAGAAACAGTTCGTGCCCGCGAGCGGATGGATCAACGTCAATTGAGCCCTAACGCGAAGGCCACACCGTGGCAACTGTTTGCGGCGTGAAGCCATCTGACATAAGCGAGGTTATTCGGATGGCCGTAAGTAATAAAGGCCACCATAACACTCGATTCCTCCTGTGATTACGCCCGGCATGTCGGTCATGCCGGGCGGTTTTTTCAAGAAGAGGTTCTTGACTGCGGATGGGTATTAGTTACGTTCTACTGCCACTGAAAGCCAACGCTGGTGCGTTTTGCAAACTAATGC
>JALYTI010000199.1 GCA_030854375.1 Acidobacteriota bacterium
GATTAACACTCAAGCGCGTGCTGACATCGATCGCTCGCAACGCGAGTTCTATTTACGCCAGCAGATGAAGGCGATTCAGAGCGAGTTAGGCGAAGGCAATGAGCTTGCAGAAGAGGTGGCGCAGTTCAGAGAAAAGATCGAGACCTCTAACATGCCGAAACCTGCTGAGGATGAAGCGTTGAGGCAACTGAAAAAGCTGGAGCGAATGCATCCAGATGCTGCTGAAACAGCCACGCTGAGAAACTGGATGGAAATCATGACCGATCTGCCCTGGTCGAAGGCGTCGGTAGACAATCTGGATCTTCAAAAAGCTGAACGCATCTTGAATGAAGATCACTACGGACTGGAAAAGGTAAAAGATCGAATAATCGAAGCCCTGGCAGTGCGCAAATTAAAGGAGAAGCCCAAAGGACCAATTCTTTGTCTGGTTGGACCTCCGGGCGTAGGCAAAACCTCGCTGGGTCGGTCGATCGCTCGCGCGCTGGATCGTAAGTTTATGAGATTGTCATTGGGCGGAGTTCACGATGAAGCAGAGATTCGCGGCCATCGCAGAACTTATGTTGGCGCCATGCCAGGCCGGGTAATTCAATCTATTCAACAAGCCGGCACCAATAACCCGCTAATCATGCTCGATGAGATCGATAAAGTTGGTGCAGACTTCCGTGGGGATCCGTCATCCGCTTTACTTGAAGTGTTAGATCCCGAACAGAACAACAGCTTTCGCGATAACTACCTCGGTATAACCTTTGATTTGTCTAACGTGATCTTCATGACCACGGCAAACATCCTCGACACGATTCAGCCGCCGCTCCGTGATCGAATGGAGGTGATCCGTCTTGCCGGCTATACCGAAGAAGAAAAACGCGAAATTGCCCGAAGACATTTGTTGACAAAGCAACTGGAGGAAAACGGGATAACCCCGAAAGACGTTCATATCTCAAAAACTGCCTTGACCGCGATCATTCAACAATACACGCAGGAAGCAGGACTCCGGCAGTTGGAACGCGAGATTGGACGGATCTGCCGTAAAGTTGCGCGGCGCATCGCGGAAGGCCACAAAGGTTCAGTCAGTGTATCCCTGAAGAATCTTCATGAGTTTCTGGGTGCGCCGAAGATCATTCCCGAGGAGGTCCTCAAGAAGGATCAGATTGGCGTAGCCACGGGGCTGGCATGGACTGCGGTCGGTGGAGATGTGCTTTTTATTGAAGCTCTCAAGATGAAGGGAAAGGGTAACCTCGTACTGACCGGCCAATTGGGCGAGGTCATGCGCGAGTCCGCCCAGGCAGCTTATTCATACGCCAAGTCGCGAGCAAAGGAACTCGAGATCAACGAAGACGATTTCAGTAATTACGATCTTCATATTCATATTCCGGAGGGCGCGATTCCCAAAGATGGACCTTCGGCGGGCATTACGTTAGCAACGGCAATGGTATCGGCGCTTTCGTCGCGAGCCGTGCGAAAAGATGTGGCCATGACAGGGGAAATTACATTGCGCGGGAACGTGCTGCCGGTGGGAGGAGTCAAGGAGAAAGTACTTGCGGCTCGCCGGGCCCGAGTTTCCACAATAATTTTGCCGCTGCAGAATCGGCGCGACCTGGATGAAGTGCCAAAAGAACCCTTCAAAGACATACGTTTTGTGTTCGTTGATAATATGAGGCAAGTCTTCCGAGAAGCGTTAAAAGAGAAAGTGACTCCACCAATTTCTTCCGGTACGCGGCCACAACGGATGCCTCAAGCTGCGACGGCCAGACCCGTCTGACCGATGACAGAAGTAAAGCGCGGATCATTGCTAAAGAGATCTAACACCTCTTTATTCTTTCTACCGTTCCCAATGAGATTGTGCGGCTCATGGCCTGTTCCATACCTAATCGGGGAGCACTTGTAACTCTGAAATCGTCAAGAAGGGCTTTCTAAGAAAGTTGGAGTTCTTTGTCAGCCCTCCGTCAAATTTATCGGGTTTGGAGCCGAACTTTGACAGCGAAAGTACGTAACTTAACTGGTGCACCTATGCACAACCCTGGTTGGGGGAACAGCATCTACGTAAAGCCATAGCGATCTAGTGGAAAAGGCCTTGATTTTGCCGTCTATTTGAATTGTGACTTGTTTGACACTCCGGAAAACCGTGTGATAACCTCCAGACTGACTTTGGCTTCGTTTTTGGAAGCATTTGCGTCACCCGACCAGTAATGCCGAGGGAGCCTTTAACCTCGCAAATAACCGCGATACCGCTTTGCGACAGACCCCTAAGGAAATACGTCTGGAAATTCGCATAACACCCGTGAAGGAGAACGAAGATTGATGAGAACGAGCTTCCCTACCATGATAGCGCGACTAACGCTATTTACGGTGCTCGTCGTGCCGGCCGCCGCTGTGTTTGGACAGATTCCGGCTGGTTCGTCTGCGCGCTCCATTCCCAATGAGGTGGAGAAGAGCGACGTTCTCGTTTCTGATGTTATCTCAAGGGCTGAAGACCACTTTAGAAAAGGCAAGCTGAATCTCGAAGACAAGAAGCGCGATCAGGCACGTGACGAATTTGATAAAGCAGTAGATTCCATTCTGGAGTCGGGTCTGGATGTCAGAGCCAGTCAACGGCTGCAAAGTTTTTATTTGGAACTGGTCGAGCGGATTTATCGCGAGGAAGTACCGCTAAGCAATAGTCCGGTTCGCTCCAACGTATCAGAGCTAGTGGCTCAGAACACTACCCCGGGAACCGCTGCACAGCAGAACACTGAACCGCCTCAGATTGGATTCCGCGACCAGAAGTTTGAGCCGTCACCGCTGGATGAGTTAAGCAAGCTTGTGCTGACTCCCGAAGAACAAAACGTTTCGGACGCCGACGTACTCGCCCTCGAACAGGCCAAGCAAAATGTAAACTTCGGCTTCACCATCAATCCGCTCATTCAACAGTACATCAATTATTATCAAGGTCGTGGTCGATCGACCATGGAGTCGGGACTTCGTCGCTCCGGCCAGTTTATGAAGATGGCTCGTCAGATTTTCAAGGAAGAAGGCGTGCCCGTTGACATCACCTGGTTGGGCCAGGTCGAAAGTGCCTGGAAACCCAAGGCTGTTTCGTGGGCTGCCGCTTCTGGACTTTGGCAGTTTGTGCCGAGCACCGGGCGACAGTTTGGCCTTCGACAGACAGCATGGATTGACGAACGTAACAGTTTTGAACAGGCAACACGCGCGTCCGCTAAATACCTGAAAAGCCTGGCTGCTCGTTACAATGGCAACTGGGAACTGGCAATGGCTGCCTACAACACGGGCGCCGGCAACATAGACCGCGGAATATCAAGAGCAGGTACAGCAAACTTCTGGGCGATCTATCCTTACATTGCGCAGGAAACGCGCAACTACGTTCCCAACATCCTGGCAACAATCCTGATTGCAAAGAACCCCGAGAAGTATGGATTTAGAGGCATCCGTCCGGAATCGGCAATGGCTTACGACGTGGTGCAAGTATCTAATGCAACAAGTCTACAGCTCGTTGCCGAGGCAACAGATACTAACGTCGATCATATTCGCAGCATCAATCCTGAACTTCGCCGAGACGTTACACCCAGGGGCGAGGCTTATAACGTTCGCGTTCCGGGAGGAAAAGGAAAACAGTTTTTCGCCATTCTGAAACGTATTCCATCAGAGCGGCGAGATTCAGCGCGAGTGATTTCCGTAGTGCCTGGAGAAGACCTTCAGAATGTAGCCAATCGAACTGGCACCAGCCTGGCGCAACTGCAGGCAATGAACGGTGGTGTTGATCTCAAGTCGACTACGAAGGTTGTGGTTCCTAATAGCGGTATTCGACTCACGAGCTGGCGACGTGCCAAACCTGGCACCACAGAATCTGCCAGTTCAGGATTTATCAAGATTCGCGCCCGTAAAGGCGATACAATCGCCCGCATTGCCGCCGCTCGAAATCTCGATTCAAACGAAGTCGCCCGCTTGAATGGTCTGACTCCAGAAGTCAGCCTTCGTGCCGGACAAGAAGTCAGGTTACCCGCGACATCCGCCGCCGCTCCGTCGCGTCGTAGATAGTTTTGAATTCCTAACGCGTCTGTCTCGTCGTCACCCGCCAACGGGAGTGAGCGCGCTTTCGAATGGATCGTAAGCGCGCTCTATTCATTTCCACCCTCAGCAACCGCTTCCTTTTAATGCTTTTCCATCCACTGCTTTCGCAGAGGAAGCGCCTCGCATGCTGTTTCGAACGCTCTCAGCGGCTGTTTATGGTATCAATGCCGACCTCGTCGATATTGAAGTTGATCTGACTCCGGTACGAGGCGAGGCGGAGTCGCCTCTGTCTGTGACCATTGTCGGTTTGCCTGATGCCGCCGTACGCGAGTCGCGCGAACGCATTCGCGCGGCTATCAGCAACTGCGGGTTCTTCTTTCCGTTTCAAAGAATCACGATCAACCTGGCGCCGGCGGACGTGCGAAAAGAAGGAGCGAGCTTCGATCTTCCCATCGCCCTGGGCATACTCGGCGCGAATGGAGATCTGGCCGAAGAAAACAGCCTCATTCATCTTCTCTGTGTTGGGGAGCTATCGCTGGACGGGCGTGTGCGCCCTATCAAAGGCGCGCTGCCGATAGCGATTCTTGCGCGCGACGCTCTGATCAAGCACGTCATCCTTCCCGACGAGAATGCTAAAGAGGCCGCGGTGGTCTCCGGCGTGAATGTTTATCCCGTCGCTGATCTGCGAAGCGCCGTGGAACTGGTAGCAGCATTGCGTTCTCCCAATCCGCCAACTCCGCTAACAATTGACCCCGCTGAAATCCTCGTCCGCACTGATCACTACAACGTGGATTTTCGCGAAGTCCGCGGTCAACTATCCGTGAAGCGGGCGCTGGAGGTTTCCAGCGCAGGCTCGCATAACATACTGCTTATTGGACCACCAGGGTCCGGCAAAACCATGCTGGCAAAGCGGCTGCCTACGATTTTGCCGCCCCTGGAATTTGAAGCGGCATTAGAGCTAACAAAGATTCATTCTGTTGCCGGGCTGACTGGTCGGGCGGGTCTTGTGACCGAGCGGCCGTTTCGCTCGCCTCATCACACCATTAGCGATGCGGGATTGATTGGTGGGGGTGCGATTCCGCGTCCCGGCGAGGTTTCTTTGGCGCATCAGGGAGTTTTGTTTCTTGATGAGTTACCCGAGTTTGATCGCAGTGTGTTGGAAGTGTTGCGTCAGCCGCTAGAGGATCAAAAGGTCACTATTAGCCGAGCTGCCATGTCGCTGACATTTCCTGCTTCATTCATGCTGGCGGCCGCGATGAATCCCTGTCCTTGTGGATTTTGGAATGACCCCACGCGTGAGTGTCGCTGCACTCCCTTGCAGATTCAGCGTTATGTCGGTCGCATATCAGGCCCGCTCTTAGACCGCATCGATAT
>JALYTI010000200.1 GCA_030854375.1 Acidobacteriota bacterium
TATCTTATGAGAGAGGTTGCCCGGAACCGGATCGTAGTGTGAAAACTGCATGTGGAAAGAGCCGCGCGCCGCTGTAATCGAGTTAAGCGTCGACTGATAGTTAAGCATCTCGGACATTGGCACTTGTGCCTTAACCGCCTGCTGGTTTCCCCGCGCTTCCATTCCCTGGACGCGGCCGCGACGCGAGTTTAGATCACCCATGATGTCGCCGCTGTATTCCTGCGGGGTAACGATTTCTACATCCATGATAGGTTCGAGCAACGCGGGCCTAACTTTTTCCATTGCCGCGCGAAATGCTTTTCGCCCGGCCGCGCGAAAAGAATGCTCGTCTGAGTCAACAGTGTGATAGGAACCATCTACCAACTGCACCTTGAAATCCACCAGCGGATAGCCGGCGATCGCCCCTGCCTTCGCTGCTTCGACAATTCCTTTTTCAATCGCAGGGCGAAACTGCTGCGGCACTGCGCCGCCGAAGATCTTGTCCTCAAACAAGAATCCGCCGCCTCGCGGCAATGGCTCAAAAACAACTTTGCAATCGCCAAACTGGCCTCGACCTCCAGTTTGTTTCTTGTGGCGACCCTGGACCTCAGCACGCTGCGTAATGGTCTCTTTGTACGGAACCTTGGGAGGGTGGAGTGTCACTTCTACGCTGTAGCGCTTCTTTAACTTTTCCACAACGGTCTCGACGTGTAGTTGACCAGACCCCGAAAGCAGAAACTCTTTTGTTTGCGCGTCTCGGGTGAAGTGGAGCGCGGGATCCTCCTCCAGAATCTTGTGAAGCGCAACACTAATCTTTTCCTCATCCTGGCGAGACTTAGGCTCGATAGCAAATGCGATTGCAGCTTCGGGATATACGACAGGCGGGAAAACAATGGGCGACTGCTTATCGCAAAGTGTGTCGCCAGTCTGCGTCTCTTTTAGTTTTACACAAGCGATGATGTCGCCGGCATGTGCCTCGGGCACCTTGTCCAGTTGTTTACCCTGAACGCTATGCAAGACGCCCAGGCGTTCCATTGTTCCACGCGACGAATTGAGAACATTTGCGTCCGTTTGCAGTTTACCGCTAATCACTTTCATTACATTAATGCGACCGGCGAAAGGATCGGCGACCGTGCGGAAGCAATAGGCGGAAAACGGATCACTGTCAGTATATTTCCGAGCAATCTTCTCTGCGTCCGGACGCGCATCGACCGGCAGACCATACTCGGCATTGTGGTGCGCAGGATCCGGAGCATAATCGACGATCGCGTTGAGCAGAGCGCGCAAACCCACCAGCGTTGCACCTGAGACTGCAAACACCGGACACAGCTTGCTGTTGGCAATGGCCTTGTTGATGTTCGGCAATATGTCAGCCTCATCGAGCGTTCCGTTTTCGAAGTATTTTTCCAAAAGGGCATCATCAGACTCCGCTACCAGCTCCACCAGCCGCTCTCGGGTCTTATCAACAAAGTCGCGCCCTTCAGTGGGAATGTCGATTTCTTTCGGCTGCCCGTCAGAGCCCAGCTCGTAAGCCTTCATATGGACGACGTCAACAACTGCCCGGAAATCCTTTTCGTTACCAATTGGCAATGTGAAGGGAATGATGGCGCGGCTGAATATCCGCTGCGCGCTTTCCACGGCCTTGCCGAAATCGGCATGCTCCTTGTCCAGTCGGGTAACTGCCATGATTCGCGGCACAATAAACTCATTCGCGAACGCCCACGTTTTTTCCGTTTGGACTTCAACTCCCTTTACCGCGTCCACAACGACGAGCGCGCAGTCGGCGACCCTCAGCGCCGGACGCGCGTGAGACACAAATGCAGCATACCCCGGTGTATCTATAAAATTTATTTTGTTATCGCGGTGTTCTAAATGAGCGATGGAGGTGTTGAGTGTAATCTTGCGGGCGATGGAATCCTCTTCGTGATCAGTGACGGTCGTGCCTTCTTCGACCTTACCCCAGCGAGGCGTTGCTCCGGCGACGTAGAGAAGAGAACTAACCAATTGCGTCTTCCCTACGTCGCCATGTCCGATGACGGCAAGGTTGCGAATAAACTCCGTAGCGTAGGCTTTCATAAAGTAATTCCTTTCAGAGAGCGTATCTTTGAGTAGGACAGGCGTCCGTGGCTGGCTTTGCAGACAGGAACGCCCGTTTTGCCGTGGCAAAGACAGGTAGCGCAAGCATTCAGCTTGTTTCGCTAAAGGCGCGAACTAAGTGCCGCAGAAAGCACGACAGGCGAAATGCCTGTCCTACACGATGTTCGGTTGAGGAGTAATTTATCCGAGCGGGAAGGCGAAAGGCAAGTTAGGGACATAGCGGGTATTGACGAAGTTTGAATCGGGCCCGCCCGTCTCATTAACACCGTGGCTTTAGCCCGGTGATGGTGATTGGCTCGAGAGAGAAACCGTTTAAACGGTTTTGATTCTTTCGGGACTCTAATCACCGGGCTAAAGCCACGGTGTTAATGAGACCATCAGGGCATCATCTTCAACGGCAAGTCTGAAAGGCTGCTTAAGGCCATCTTTTTCTCCCCATTTGGCATCGAATTCAGTGAACAAAAACACGCATAAATTGCGAAGGAGAATCATGTTTTACCGGAAATTGATCATATCTGCGGCAGCGTTGACTCTGGCATTAGCAGCCACAGTAGCGACACCAGCCGCCGTCTCAACTGATAAAAAAACCAGCAATCAAAAAATCACGCGCATTACGGAACCGTTAAACCTGGCCGTCTTAATTCAGGATGATCTCACGTCGCAAGTCAGCAATGAACTTGGAGTGACGGCCGACTTCATACGTTCGCTTCCGAGCGGATCGCAAGTGATGGTCGGGTACATTACCACCGGAACGCTACAGGTCCGGCAACCGTTTACCAGCGACTTGGATAAGGCTGCGCGTTCATTGCGAATAGTGCGATCCAGCACGTCCGCTTCGTCGTTCAATCCCTACCTCGAGGTTATTGAAGCGTTGCGCAACTTTAACGGAAACTTAAAGGGGCAAAACGCGCTGTTACTTATTTCGGATGGACTAGACACGTCGAGGGGATTTGATATTAGCAGCGCGACGAACAGCCTGGATCTTGAACGCGCCATAAAGCATGCCAAAGAGCAGAGCGTTGCGATTTACACCTTTTATGCTCCATCGGTCGGTCTGACAAGTCGTAGCCGACTAGCCGCAAGCTATGGTCAGAGTTCGCTCAACCGTCTGGCCAATGACACGGGCGGGAAGGCATTCTTTCAGGGTACCAGCGGCTTCGTTACGTTCGACTCTTACTTCGAGCGATTGAGAGAAACGCTTAACGCGCAATATGCCCGCGCTTCGTAATTGAGATTAAGGGCCGGGTCACCAAGCCTCGCACTTTTGCCAAAAACACCAGGGCGCCGTCGTGGAATCAGTCCACGGCGGCGTTTTCCTTTAGTATGTAACGCAAGGTATTAGTTTTGGGGCCGTAAACTCAGCTCGTCTTTGGAAAAGGTTAAACATCGACAGCCTCAAGCCCCAAACATGCCTTACCACCTCGGTCGTTTAGAAAGCGGACTTGGCCGCCTCGCGCGCCGGGGCACAAGTGCCCTATCTAAACGGTGAGGTACATGCGGGACCCCGCCACCGTACACTTTGCGTTACGTTATTCTGCTTGGTTTCGGAATGAGCACGGTGATAAAGTTGGGCAAGACGCTGCAGGGACCGTCCAGAGATACGAGGCGGGTGAGGCGGAAATCATGACGACGGCGTCCCTGCAGATATCCGATGATAGTTCACACCGACTCTTCAAGTTCGCCGTTGGTCCAATTGGCGGCTCACACTTAAATGCCTGGCAAATTGCGCGAATACTGTCTCATCGTCGCGGGGGCATATCTTTCGGAATCCGAAGCCGAACATGCCTTGCGGGATCCATTTATCGAGGACTGGGTAGAACAAACCGGACATTTCAAAATCCACAACATGAATGAGATACAAATAACGGCCGGGGTCACGCTTGGCTCTTTGGGCGTGGTGATGTTGGATGATCGGGTGTTTGAGATCGCGAGTGCGGATGCTGAACATCCTTTGACCGAGCTGAAAGCAAAGGGAGTCGCTGAAGCGTTGCGCAGGCAGGGTATGTTTGAGGAGGTAAGAGTTAAACCGTGCGACGAGGAATTGGTTGAGCCCGTCAGTGACGACGAGGAGACTTAGAATTCAACCTTTCGGTTGCTTGAAGCAGTCAAGCAGGCTAAAGCTTGAATTCTGACCCCAAAGAAACGTTCCTGGGCGGGCGCGTGGTAGTTGTTGTCGGCGACATCACACTCCAGCACGTCGACGCGATCGTGAATGCGGCGAACTCCTCTTTGATGGGAGGAGGCGGAGTTGACGGCGCAATTCATCGGGCTGGAGGGCCGAGGATTCTCGAAGAGTGCCGCGAGATTCGACGAACACTTCATCCCGATGGGCTGCCTACTGGCGAGGCCGTAATAACTACAGGTGGAAACCTACCCGCGCGCTTTGTCATTCATACAGTTGGTCCCATCCATGGTAGACACGCTGGGCGCGAATCCGAATTACTGGCCGCGTGTTATGAGAATTCCTTGCGACTTGCTGCGGAACATTCCCTCACGTCCATAGCCTTCCCTGCAATTTCCACTGGCGCTTTTGCATATCCGGTGCCGGAAGCGGCTGCGATCTCTTCGGCGGCTATCAAGAGCTATTTGGCTACGGATGACCTGATAAAGGAAGTGAGGTTGATTTTCTTCAAAGAGCACGACGCGCGAAACTTCATGGACCACCAGAAGTTCGGCGGATAGCGCCGAAGTTTGAGAAACGTTGATGAAGTTTAGAGTACAAGCTTTAGCTTGCGTGGCAGCAGCAGCCTAAAGGCTGGACTCTGAACTTCTTGGTTGAGTTGTGGTATAAGAAGCGCTTTGTTTTTTTACCTGACACGACCAAAGGCACCGGCGATCTGTTTTTATGGCGATGATGGGAGCTATTGAGCGCGTAGATAAGAACCCTTTTGGCGAAGCTGCTGCTTTGCCGATTCCTCTCCAGACCCTTGAGCGGCTTTCGTGGAATTATTGGTGGAGCTGGTCTCCGGACGGCGCAAGCTGCTTTCGAGATCTCGATCCGGCTGTTTGGGAAGAGTGCGAGCACAATCCGCGCCTGTTACTTGCCAGAGTTTCTGAATACCGGCTGGCTGAAATGGCCACCGACCCTGTTTACCTCAAACGAATAGAGAACCTTGGAAAGGGTTTTGACCATTACATGGTCGACTTGCCGAGTGCCGTGGACCGCTGGTCCAATTCCACCGCCCCATCCACAATTACTACGGAACATCCGGTCGCTTATTTCTGCGCCGAATACGGCATTCATAATTCGCTTCCACTTTACTCCGGAGGGCTTGGCGTGCTCGCCGGAGATCATTTGAAGTC
>JALYTI010000201.1 GCA_030854375.1 Acidobacteriota bacterium
GCACTGTTACTTGAACGTGCGCTGGCGATATTCGAGAAATTGTTTGGCAGTGAACATCTCGCAGTTGCTGCCTCACTCAGCGACCTCGCGGGGCTGTATCGAGCCAATGGTGATTACGGGCGGGCGGAGCCACTTTATCAGAGGGCTCTGGCGATTCAAGAAAAGGCGAAGGGACCTGAGGACACTGCGATAGCCATCACTCTGGATAATCTCGGCAGACTTTATCATGAGAGGGGCGACTATGAACGGGCTGAATCATTGTACAAACGGGCACTGGCCATCGAAGAGAAGAACCTCGGGCCAGAAGCGCCGGACGTAGCTATTACTCTGAATAACCTCGCCTTGCTGTATCAGGAAAAACGCAATTATCAGGGAGCGGAGCTTTTGCTTCGACGCGCTCTCGCGATGAAAGAAAAGGCACTAGGGCCACAGCATCCAGAGGTCGCCATACCTCTCGATAACCTCGCGGTCCTTTATTACGAACAGGGTGATTTCGGGCGTGCGGAGCCGTTGACTGAACGCGCTCTTGAGATTCGGGAAAGAGTCTTCGGTGCTAATCATCCTGACGTCGCGCGAACTCTTAACAACGTTGCAGCGCTTAAAGAAAAGCAGGGAGAGACTAAGACTGCCGAAGCACTCTACCTTCGAGCCACTTCGATTTTTGAGAAGACGTTAGGACCGCAACACCCGGAATTAGCGATTGCCCTGGAAAACCTCGCGCTTTTTTACAGTGCATCTGGAGATGGTTCCCGCGCGACAGCGTATCTAACTCGGGCCAACGACATTTGGGAACACAACATTACACTCGTATTGGCGACAGGTTCTGAAGAGCAGAAGCGCCTATACATGTCGACACTGGCAAACTCAACCGACGGCACTGTGTCACTACACCTGGCATCCGCTCCTAATGACATGCGCGCTGCGCGACTTGCGTTAACGACTGTATTGCGCCGGAAGGGACGAGCGCTTGACGCCATGGCGGATGAGATTTCAACCCTGCGACGTCACCTCAATCCCGAAGCCAAGGCATTGCTTGAGCAACTTGCTAGTGCGCGTTCAGAACTCGCGAACTTAGTTTTGCACGGAACCGGTAGTACCAACGAAGCTGCGCACAAAGCGGAGGTCGCGAAGCTTGAGTCAGAAGTACAGCGGCTCGAGGCAGCAGTCAGCGCGCGTAGTGCAGAGTTCCGAGTGCAGTCCGAAGTAGTGACGATCGAGCGTGTTCAGGAGTTGATTCCACCGGACGCCGCGCTCGTTGAGTTCATTTCCTACCATCCCCATAACGCCAAGGCCAAAACCAGGGAAGAGCGACATGGAGCACCGCGTTACGCTGCCTACGTGTTACGTAGCTCCGGTGAGCCCTTGTGGGTTGAGTTGGGCGAAGCAACGTCAATTGATGCGGACGTCGCCGTTTTGAGGCGTGCTTTAAAAGATCCTTTAAGCGATAACGCAAAGCAGGCCGGGCGTGCTTTAGATGAGCTGGTCACGCGACCGATCCGAGCGATTCTCGGCAAAACGCGGAGAGTATTTCTGTCTCCCGATGGCACCCTAAATCTAATTCCTTTTGCCGCACTTGTTGACGAACAAAACCGGTATCTCATAGAGAGCTACGCAATTACTTATTTAACCAGCGGTCGCGATTTGTTACGGATGCAAGTGCGCCTGCCGAGCAGACAACCTCCGGTCGTGATCGCCAATCCGCTTTTTGACGCAGTCCCCGCGAGGGGCCAAACGATTCAGGCAACGGAAATTAGCCTGTCGCGTCGCTCGGTTGATTTGTCCCGCGCAACTTTTAGCCCTCTTCCTGGAACAGCCGGAGAAGCGCAAGCACTCGGTGCCATACTGCCAGGCGTCAGAGTACTTACAGGAGTCCAGGCTACAGAAGGATCGCTGAAGCTGTTAAGAGGACCGGACATCTTACATGTTGCGACTCACGGTTTCTTTCTTCCCGATCAACCACAAGTATCAGCTGCGGATAGTCGCGGACTGGGTATTGGACCGCTAAGCAAGTCGCGAGTTGTGCATAACGAGAATCCATTGTTGCGTTCCGGGATAGCACTCGCGGGAGCGAATGCTCGACAGACCAGCGAAGCAGAGGACGGCGTGCTAACAGCACTTGAAGCAGCCGGCCTGGACTTGTGGGGCACGAAACTCGTAGTGCTTTCGGCCTGCGAGACTGGGGTTGGGGAGATCAAGACGGGCGATGGCGTCTACGGCCTCCGACGAGCATTGGTACTGGCAGGAGCGGAGAGCCAGGTGATGAGTTTGTGGCAAGTCTCCGATGCGGCTACCCGCGACTTGATGGTCGCTTATTACAAGCGGCTTGAGTCCGGCGAAGGTCGTTCAGAAGCGCTGCGACAAGTGCAGCTGGAAATGTTAAGAGGAACCCAGCAGAGTGAGGACGGGAAGAATCGATCGTTGCAAATCGAGAAAAGCAGCCGCGCGAATCGAGGGCGAAGTCATCCATTCTACTGGGCGAGCTTTATTCCAATTGGCGACTGGAGAAGTCTGGATGGGAAAACTGCAGGCACGCCCCATCCGCAGCACTAGAAGTGAAGCTATTAGCAGCTAAATCAGAACCGCGGTAGCGACCGACCCGACGGTCAACATCCGATTAGCGCTTAGTCAGGATCCATCGCACCAAATAAAACCGCCGACTAACAGTTTGCTATGCAAGTTCGACCGCGCGCGAGTTCAATCCATCCTGATCGCGCGTGATTTAAACCTTACCCCAAAAGGGAAGTGATGCGCGTTGCAGCATACGGAATCGTAAACCGTTTGCTTTGGTTCCCCAGAACTCTCATCGTCGTGGGAACGTAATTTTTCTGCGAAACTCGCAAGAGATTCTTCAAATCCATCCAACTAAGTTAGAAGTTGAGGAGCGTTTCACAGCGTGGCACGCCTGTTGCCAAATAGGGAGTTACGGAGGCTCGCAATGAAAAAAACAATAGCAACCCTGGTTTCCCTATTCGTCCTCAGCATGACGGCACTGCCGGTCGCGGCGCAGACGCGTGGTCGGTGCTCGAATACCAGAACAGTTTCTAACAGCAGCTACGGGCGTGGCTACGATAATCGTCGTTACGATAATCGGAACGCCACAAACGTCTATCGCAACGGTTCTTACAACAACAATGCTTACGGCACCGACGCTTATGGCAATGATATCTATCGGTATGGCCAGGGCCGTTCGGTTTGGGATAAGCACCGAGACAAGATCACGACTGCGGGGGGCGCAGTCGGCGGCGCACTTCTCGGCGGTCTCATCGGTGGAAAGAAAGGCGCCATCATTGGTGCTATTACAGGAGGAGCCGGTGCGGCTGTCTACACCTACAAAGTCAGAGACAGAAGCCGTCGATACTAAAGCCGTCGATTGCAGACAAAGCTTGGTCGCCGATTGAAAAATCGATGACCCTTGAGGCCCGGATGTGAAGGGGAGAGCACATCCGGGCCTCAGCATTTCTGACAAGCTATTTGCGCACCGGCCGCACGCCGAATTCGCCTTTGGCAAAATTATCGTCGTTCGTTTAAGGTATCTTTTCTTTTTCAATTCCAGAAGGTTGCTGCTCTTAAGGTCTTCTCTTCATTAGATGAACGCGAAACGTGGACGAGCAAAAAAGCTCTTCGCGAAACTCCTGCTGATACTCTTCGGCTTTTTTTTGGGAGGTATCGTCTCGGAGATTGCCTTGCGCGTCGCCGGCTATTCGTATCCCGAGTTCTATTCGCTGAGCCCATCTCGTGGCTACTCTCTTCGTCCCCAGGTTGAAGGCTGGTATCGAAAGGAAGGGGAAGCCTACACTCGTATTAATAGCGACGGCCTTCGCGATCAGGAACACACGATAACGAAACCTCAAGGCACGTTTCGGATTGCCGTACTTGGCGATTCTTACCCGGAAGCTTTGTCGGTCTCGATGGAAGAAGCTTTCTGGTCGGTGATGGAAAGGAAACTTGGGGAGTGCGGAGCTCTTCCAGGCAAGCGAATTGAAGTTATTAATTTTGGCGTTTCCGGGTATAGCACCGCGCAAGAATTGCTGACTCTGCGTGAACAAGTCTGGAAATATGCACCCGACCTGGTGCTATTAGCGGTTACCACCAATAACGACATCACAGACAATGCTCGCGACCTAAAGAAGACCGACATTCCCTACTTCGTCTACAAAGACAACCACCTGACGCTTGACGACTCGTTTAAGAACTCGCGAGCGTTTCTCTTGCGGCAATCAAGGATCAGCCGCCTGGGCGTCTGGCTTCGCGACCATTCACGCTTGGTACAGGCACTAATGCAGGGGCACCACGGATTTAAGATCCTGCTGGCGTCGTGGCGAACGCGAAATTCCCCAGGGGGGCAAACTCAGGTCTCGCCAGCAAGGGAGAATGCGGATTCTGGGAAGAAGCCAGATCTGTTTTCACGAGCGGAAGAACTCGGCACCGATAACCTGATTTATCTTGAACCAGACAATCCGGTATGGAATGATGCCTGGCGCGTAACTGAGGGTTTGATTCTCGAAATGCGTGATGAGGTTACGGCTAAAGGAGCCAAGTTTGTAGTGGTCACGCTTAGCAATGGTCCGCAGGTGCTTCCAAATCCGGAATCGCGGGAAAGCTTCAAGAAATGGTTCGGAGTAACTGACCTTTTTTACCCTGACAACCGAATCAGGTCCTTCTGCGTGCGCGAACGGATTCCCGTACTGACGCTCGCTCCCGAGTTACAAGAGTTTGCCGAACGCAACAAGACTTTCATTCATGGATTTGGAAAGAATGTTGGCAATGGTCATTGGAATGCCACCGGTCATCGCGTCGCCGGCGAACTGATCGCAAAAAAAATCTGCGAAGGACAACTTCTTAAATAGCGCCACTTGTTAAGTTCTGTTAGAAATAGACGTTTCGACCGTTTGCGAGTCAAAGGCAAGCTGTTCCTTTGCCTGCGAATATCTCGGCTACCGACGGCCCAGCCCGCGCGGTGATGCCACAGTTTGCGTTACCAGAATGAATCAGCGCTACCACGTACCGGAGACAGGGATGCACTATTACGACAACATACTTGGGTTAATTGGCCGGACACCTCTGGTGAAGCTCAATCGCATGAACCGGGGAATCAAAGCCACAATCCTGGCGAAAATGGAGAATCTGAATCCAGGTTTTTCCGTGAAGGATCGAATCGGAGTCGCAATGATCGAAGCCGCCGAGCGCGAAGGCAAACTAAACCCCGGCGGAACAATCGTTGAAGCGACCTCAGGCAACACCGGAATCGGACTTGCTCTCGCCGCCGCAGTAAAGGGTTACAAGTGCATTTTTGTGATGACCGACAAGGCCTCGACGGAGAAGTCGCGATACCTGAAAGCGCTGGGCGCCGATGTTGTGAT
>JALYTI010000202.1 GCA_030854375.1 Acidobacteriota bacterium
CAAATACTCTGTCCGATGTCTTGTCGACCCAGATCCGATATTGCTGTTGCCATTTAGTATCGACACCCAGCGCATAATCCGCGGGAAAGCCGACACGAAACACGCTCGATGGCTCGAGAATGGATCGCGGCAGGAAAAACCGCAGAAACATCAGGAAGCAGGTGGTCAGAAATCCCGCAACGCTAGCCCACACAATCCTGCGCCGCATTTTGTTTACAGGCGGATCGGGCGCGCTCTCGACTACTGCACCTGCGGGTTGGGGAGCGGTTTTTGCGGCGGGCGGCAATGGCCGTTTCGCCGGAGCAGGTTCAGGCGCCGGTAGTCCCGCGGCGACGGTCTCGCCGGGCTGGGCTGGAATATCGCTTTTGGCGGATAGCTCTTGATCGACCGGACTATCCAATACCCAAATCCTCCGTGGACTAAACTCGCGTACATCCGCGCGAGCTGACTCGCGATTCCGGGGAGCAGATACACTTCAAGGCCGCAATCGAGTGCAAACTATACAACTCCCCGCACTGCAGGGAACACTCTCTGCGAGAGAACAAGTATTCGTCTATACATGAAGAGCGCCGTGCCAATCAAATTCTTATAATATGGGCTCGGTGCCTGTATTTATACCTTGTTTACCAATTTACTGGCAAGAAATTTCTAAGCTTTGCCGCGGAGCGCATTAAGGACATCGAACGCGAAGGGCTTTGGGAAGTATCTGAAATGCCGCTGGAAGGTAGCCGGGTAGCTCCCCATCAACTTCAATTTGGATTCGCTGATCTTTGTTAAGAGGACGGGCAGAAATCTTTGTTACCCGGACATGGCTTATTTCGGACATGCTGAGATGCGCGCCAAGATATAAGCGTGGCGCATTAGCAATGATTCTCGCGGGCCCAAGATCTCCAATGCTAACTACGTCAAACCATCCGTCGTCCAACTTCGCATTGGGAGCGATCTTCATGCCGCCGCCAAAATATCGGGCATTCGCTACGCAAAGATTCGTAACTTTAAGCTGACGGGCGGTATCGTCATCGAGTTGAACGATTACTTTGGTTGCCGCGGTTTGCAAGGCCGTTTCCAACATCGCAAGACCGAAAGATACTCGACCAGTCAGCCACTTTGGCCCCTTCCCGAAAAGCCATTCACTTCGACCTTCCTTGACGCGTGCGATTACGTCGGCGCTCATGCCAAAGGACGCGACACCGAGGAAGTAACGGGATTCATGTTCGCCTTCATCATTTAGGAATGTAACCCGACCAACATCGATCTTACGTGTGCGACCATTCCGGAGAATTCTTGCCGCATCAGCGGCCCGAGATGGTATGCCAATGGTCTTGCGAAAGTCGCCGCCAGTTCCGCTGGGAAGAATTCCTAGTTCAGCATCTGTTCCGGCAGACAAGATTCCATTTGCCACTTCTGAAATTGTCCCATCGCCGCCACAGGCAATAATCAGACTTTCGCGTTTTCGAGCGGCGTCTGCGGCAAGCTCAAGGGCCTCACCGGCGCCAACTGTAAATTTAGGAATGAATGGTCCGAAGTGCGCGGCGAGATCGCTGGCTATCTTTGGCCACGCCTCGCGCGTGGCTCCGCCGGCGGATTCGGGATTGACGATTACAAGTGGAAGCGACATTTGTCGTTATAAGATCTGCCCAAAATAGCACTCCCTGCGGGCAAGTCCCTTTCGTTCTTGAGACTCTCAAGGTTAGCGTGCTCATCTCTTGAGAGGCTCTCAATCTACCAGGCAATTGCCAGGTTAAGGCAGCTCATTGGTCAGGAAGGCGGGCTTGCCTCCGCTCTTTAACCATGCGCAATCGCCCGGTCTTCTTCTCCAAGTTCCGCAATCTTGGTCATTACAAATTCGGAAATCTCTTTATAAGTTCGCACGCGATCCGGTTTCGATAAGAAGTTGGACAGATCCAGTTGCGGTCCAAAATAAATACGGATCTTTTCACCGCCTCGCCAGTTACCAAGGACTTGTTTCGGCAAGTTGTTTCCCAAGCCCGCAATGAATACCGGTATCACCTGCGGCGCGGCATCTTTGATTAATTTCCCGACCCCGGGTTGTGCCGGCAGATATGAGTAGGGATCAGCGCTCTTGTTGCGTGTGCCCTCTGGGTGAAATCCTATTACATTACCCGGTCCATTGCGGCACAGGTTAGTTAACTCACGAAATGAGTATTTATCGAACGCTCGTTTCTCCGTAATCGGGTTTTCGCCGGAAGCAAAGAAAGGCGGATACATTGACCACCAACCCATCACCAGATTAACGAATAGTCCCAAAGTTGACTGGTAAAAAAATCGTCCGCGCACAGGAAAGAAAAGTTGTTTCCGCCACGACGTATTGCGGAAGAGGACGGTTGATACCGTGAACATGTCAAAAAAAGAACGATGGTTGGCAACTAGTAAAATGGGACGGTCTCTTGAAGCTTTTTCGATATGCTCCAGTCCATACACCTCCATTAGATTGTAGGTAGAAAGATGGATCCAGCCCGCGCCCATTGTCATTTGGCACGCAGTCCAAAAGCGCTTCCAATTGCCCCGATTCATTCGTCGGACAAAACGAAAAGCACGGCGTTCGAACGAATTCAATACCGCGAACTCGTCTGGCGAAGGCTCAGGCAACTGTCTAACGTCCAATGTCCTATCTCCAATGCCGGTGCCGGCGCGGTCATTGAGGACGACCTTCGCTTCGGAACTTTCGACTTTAGACATTGGACTTTGGACGTGGTGTTACTCGACTGAAAAGTACTTTGCTTCCGGGTGGTGGACAATAATCGCGGAGGTTGATTGCTCAGGATCGAGCTGAAACTCTTCAGTCAGTTCAACCCCGATCCTGTTTGGATCCAACAGCTCAAACAACTTGGCCTGGTCCTCCAGGTCTGGGCATGCCGGGTAACCAAAGCTAAATCGTGACCCCTGGTACTGTTGACGAAACAACTTCCTCACGTCTTCAGCATCCTCGCCCGCGATTCCTAACTCTTCCCGAATCCGCTTATGCCACAATTCGGCCAGCGCTTCTGCACTCTCAACACTCAGGCCGTGAAAATAAAGATAGTCGGCATAGTTGTCTGACTTGAATAATTCTTGTGAATACTCACTTGCGCGGCTACCCACCGTTACCAGGTGAAACGCAACAACATCAATTCGTCCTGATGCCTTCGGTGCAAAGAAGTCCGCCAGGCACAGATGCTTTCCTGAAGGTTGTCGCGGAAACGTGAATCGCTGGCGCTCGGTCTCTCGATCATCATGATAGATAATCAAGTCGTTGCCCGATGATTGACATGGAAAGTATCCGTAAACAACGCGTGGCTTAAGAAGCTGTTCTCGTTTACTTCTTTCTCTTAGCTCTGCGTAAATTGGCCTGACCGTTTCGCGAACAAGCGCCTCATACTCCTCCGTTGGCCGCCGGCCTTGCTTGAATTGCCACTGTCCTTTAAATAGAGCAGTTTCATTCACGAAGGAAAAGACATTATCAAGCGCGATATCCTCAACTACTCGCGAGCCATAGAACGGAGCTTGCGGTATCAACACATCGGGGCGAACTTCCGAGCGCTGGGTATGTGTAGTGTCGCCGGCAATCTTTATCGCCCCGCGTGGCCTGGCCGGCTTACGAATGCCAAGCTTCGCCTCTTCGCCGACGAGATCTTCCATGTCTTCCAGACCCTCGCCATTGGCTGCAGATTCTGCGACTGCTTTCGCCAGATCGCCGGCAGTTACGTTCGCGCCATTGCCGCCTGCAAGTTTGTCCATTGTATGAAGCCCGGCAAAGGCGTCGCGCGCATAGAAAAGTTGTCCCTTATAGAGCGGCTTTAGATGGTCATCAACGTAACGGCGGTTGAGGGCAGCACCTCCGAGCACTACCGGAACGTTGATGCCGCGCTCGTTCATGAGTTCCAGATTTTCCTTCATGACCAGCGTTGACTTTACAAGCAGTCCGCTCATACCGATAGCGTCAGCTTTGTGCTCTTCATGCGCCTTAAGAATGTTTTCGATTGGCTGCTTGATCCCAAGGTTGATTACCTTGTAGCCGTTGTTCGTCAGAATAATATCGACAAGGTTCTTGCCAATATCGTGCACGTCGCCTTTTACAGTCGCCAGCACCATTGTGCCCTTGGTTGTAGCGCCGCCTTTTTTCTCCATGAATGGCTCGAGGAAACGCACCGCCGCTTTCATCGCTTCAGCGGATTGTAGAACGAACGGCAATTGCATTTGCCCGCTGCCGAACAGCTCGCCCACGACCTTCATGCCTTCGAGCAGGATGTTGTTGACGATATCCAGCGCCGAATACTTTTCAAGCGCGGCTCTCAGTTCATCTTCAAGTCCAATCTTCTCGCCATCAATAATGTGATTCTTAAGTCTCTCTTCAACCGTCGCACCTTTTGAGGCTTTCTTGCTCCCCTTTGCTTTGACACCCTCAAAAAGTTTGGTGAATTCCGTGAGCGGATCGTAGGTGCACACATCTCCATCAAATCGACGCTTATCGTAAATCAACTCCCGCGCGACCTTCAGCTCTTTCTCACCAATGCGATTTAGGGGTTCAATTTTGCTGGCATTCACAATGGCCGCGTCCAGGCCCGCTTCCACCGCATCATGCAGAAAGACTGAGTTAAGGACCACCCGAGAGGCCGGATTTAATCCAAACGAAATGTTTGAGACACCGAGTATTGTGAAGCAGCCTGGAAGTTCCTGTTTAATACGGCGGATGCCATCGATTGTCTCGAGCACATTGCGGCGGTCTTCCTCAATGCCCGTCGAGATTGGCAATGCCAGGGGGTCGAAAAAAATGTCGGAAGCCGGAAGCCCGAATTCCAAAGTCGCCTGGTCGTAAGCCCGCTTAGCTATCTCAAGCTTGCCGTCCGCAGTCCGAGCCATACCCTGCTCATCGATAGTTCCGATGACGACACTCGCTCCATAACGTTTCGCTAATTCAATTACCTTTGCAAAACGCGGCACCCCATCTTCGTAGTTGGTGGAATTCAAAATACATTTGCCGCCCGCATGTTGAAGTCCCGCCTCCATCTTCTGCCATTCGGTGGAATCGAACATCAGCGGAATCTTAATGTTCGTCGCGAGTCGTGAGGCGAGCTCGTGCATATCGTCCTCGCCATTACGGCCCACGAAGTCAACGTTCACATCAAGCACGTGCGCGCCTTCACGCTCCTGTTCCTTGGCCAGCGACACCAGCCCATCCCAGTCTTCGGCGCTCAAAAGATCGCGCATCTTTTTTGAACCGCTGGCATTGACGCGTTCACCAACAATCAGGAACGAGGTGTCCTGCAAATAAGGCTGCTGAATAAAATTAGAAGATGCCGCTGGCAGGCGCTCTATGCTTCGCGTGATTGGCGTAACATTCTTTACCGCTTCCACCAC